>NZ_JACSOG010000010.1:0-144136 GCF_014349195.1 Pseudoalteromonas sp. BZK2
GTTATATATAGTTATTACTAAAATAAAATAATGTAAAACCGTCTTTAATTTAACTTGAATTTATCTATTTATATGTAAATGGTACTTTTTTCGTAATGAAATCAAGTCTCGTTTATGTGAACATACGCTTAACGGAATGAAGTTTTTGTCATGGGAAGATACCTACCTATCAAACTTTTTTTGCTTCTTTTTACTCTTACCTTGAGCTTCAAAAAGCAGATATTGATTTACGAATGCATCATTCTTTTTTAATTAACTTTGTCTAATAAATGATCTTAAAATGAAATCAGTACTAACTCTTAAATCATTATTGTTGTTGTGTTTACTAAGCCCTATTAGCGTTAATGCTAACCATTACTGTTATGGGAAAATAAAAGATGTACAGATAGATCGTGGCGGAAAAGTCCACTCAACAATCATTCCTTTGAGTGGAAGTGGCTTTGTAGCTTCCAATGGTTACTTATGCGACCTAACACCTAAAAATGGTGAAAATGACCCTGAATTTTGCGAAGCATTGTATAGCTCTCTATTAACAGCACACGCTACCGGAAGTGAAGTTACATTATGGTTTAATAATGATGATATTGATAATAAATCTTGTAATAAGGGTGATTGGAAAAATTTATATAAAGATTATGGCTTTTACCATTTTAGAGTTAGGTAATTAATGGCTTTTAATAATATGTTGGCAAAAATCGCTTGTTTCTTTGTTTTCCTAGTGTTAGTTGGTTGTTCAAATACACCTACTCAAAAAGTTGATATTAATTTACCGAATGATATTAAGTATATTGGCAATGGCTCTGCAGGCTTTGCACTCATGTCAGTAATGGGATCTACAGGTGTTGCAGTTGGTGCTGCAATAGATGTCGGTATTGCCAACGATATTAAAAATATGAATGAGCTCTCCGCTCTGCAGTCAGAACTTAACACTCTAATAACTGAGTACAACACTCATTCATTTATAGATAATCCAATTAATAAATTACAAATAGAACGTATAGATTTTATCGCGTTACCTGGTGATTTAGTGAAAGTTAAACTTATAGGGACGGTAAAGTCACTAAATAACGACTTATTTAATCTGTCTGATTGCGATATCAAAGAGGAGCTTGTGGCTATTAAAACTAAAAAAGGGTTAGCTAACTTTTTAATAGTTAAAGAAGTAGAGTTTTCATTAAAGGAAATATCAGGGGAAAGAGTATGAAATTACTAAAGAAAATAACATTATTTGCACTCGTTTTTTTATCGTTCAGTGCATCCGCAGACTCATTTTGTACTGGCAAAATTAAGCAGTTAGCTATAGGCAGATCTGGCACAGTATTAATAGCAGGGCCAGGTGGTTTACCTAGTACCTACCTTTGTAGTGTAAATATAAAACAAAATAATGTTGAGGTTGAATCTTGTAAGGCAATTTTTAGCCAGCTTTTAGCTGCTCAAGCACAGCAAAAAGAAGTAAACATAACATTTAACCCCAAACTATCTTCATGCTCTCAGGTTAAGTCATGGGGTTGGGCCGAAGGGTTTAACTGGGTGATAGTAAATGATTAAAGTAGCGACATTTGCCTTTATATATTCATTATTTATTTTTTCTTTACCAGCTAAAGCTTGGACTGTTTCCAGAGGGAAAATAGAGTCGTTATTAATTTATAAACAAAACCAAGTATTGGTGAAATTGAAAAATAATAACGGTAAGTCAGTTGCTGAATGCAGCAATAAAGAATATTTTTCAATCCCCGCAGAATACACAAGTGAATCAAGAAACCGAATGCATAGTACTTTGTTTAGCTGCAAAAGTGGCTGATAAAACAGTGTCGATAGCTTAAACAGAGTCGGATAAGAGTGATGTTTGGGGAGCTGGTACCAATCTTTTTAGGATAATAACGCGGATAACGTTTTAACCTTAAAATACTTAATTTTTCAATGCAAGACTAATTTAAATAATGATTTTAATAAGTGGTGATACAGTATGAAAGGATGCAAATTTATTTTATTGTCAATCCTATTGGTTTTCTCTTCTTTATGCATTGCTGTAAGTGGTAAGCCAAATGTATATGAAGATAACTATGGTAATATATATATTCAAGCTGAAAAACAAACAATAATAATAGCAAGTGATGTCACTATTCCATTGCATATATATCCTTCTAACGGGCTTTTAAAGTTAGAGTACGTAGATGGGAGGTGGCGTTCAATAAATATTACAGAAGACCATTGGTTAACGATAAGAGATACCCTGACTTTATCTCCTAGTTTAGAGGATAGATTAAGATGGCAAGATATAAATGGTGATGGGATTGAAGACTTAACTTTATTCACCGATAGCAATAGTAACTATCCTTCTAGAGTTATATCAGTTAGCCGTAGTAACCTTAAAACTTACTCTATTAATATCCCAAGTGATTCTAATTTAAATGATGATTATTTCTTGGTTGATATTAATGGAGACGGTTATCTTGATATTAAATCTAATTCTGGAGTTTTTCTGGGACGAAGTTCTGGCGGCTTTATTTATACTTCAGCACAATTAGATGAGCCTGCAACAACTATCGCATTAACTTCAGGCCAGTTTAATGTTGATGAAACTGGCCAAGCTACTTATCAAATTCCAATTTATTTACCTAAAGGTCCTGGCGGAATCAAGCCAAGTGTAAGTATCAATTATAGTTCAGCAGCGGGACCTGGTAATGCGGGCTTTGGATGGAATGTATCAGCTACTTCAGCAATTGTTCGTTGTAATAAAAATCTTGCGACAGACTCTGTGCAAAAAGCAGTAAGGTTTGATTCTACAGATGGTTTTTGTATTGATGGACAAAGGTTGTTGCTTCGTTCAGGCATTTATGGTGCTAACGGAAGTAAGTATTCTACTGAGTTAGCTGACTTCAGTGTTATAGAAGCTATCGGACAAGATCCATCAACAAGAGGTCCAAAAGGATTTAAAGTTTATACAAAAGATGGTGATATTAAGTACTATGGTGATACAAATTTGGCCTCTGATAGCGATGCTTTTATTACTCCTGCACCTAATAAGCGTCAAAGTGCACATACTTGGATGTTAAAGCAAGTTTCTGATGTTTATAATAATAAAATTACTTATAGCTACGATACTAATAAAACCACAGGTGAAAACACATTAAGTGAAATTAATTATGGGCAAGTAAATGTAAAACTTAACTATATACAAAGCAACACAAAGCAGTATGGGTTTCAATATGGTGGGCTTGTTGCGAGCACTAAACGCATTGAAGGTATTGAAGTAACGCGTGGAGGAGAAAGCTTACGTTATTATTCAATTAATAGTGACAATTCAGATAAAGACTATATTGATAGCATTCAGGAATGTACTTCAAACTCAGGTGATAAGTCTTGTAAGCCTTCAACTAAGTTTTCGTACCATAAAAACAATACATCAGCTTCTTTTGATATTACAGATAACCTCAATAGTCAGTTGAGAACTACAACTTTATTTGCAGATTTTAATGGTGACGGTAAATCTGATTTAGTTTATACAAATAAACTTGGCACAACCCTAACAGTTAAAATTACAGATGGTGACACTGATGTAATTACTACTTCATTAACTAAAGCATCTGCTTTTAAGTTGACAGACTTTAACGGTGATGGTTATACAGATATTCTATATGCTGCAAATAACAAGTGGTACGCTAAGGCGTATCAACCAGCCCAGGTTAGACGCGAAGACCTTGATTGTGAAGATTTATACCAACAACAAGAGCCCCAATACCAACGGCAAAGAGAACCATGTACCCCATTTCAATATACAGAATCGCTTTCATTCAGTAATGGTTTAGATCTTGGAATTAGTTATACTACTGTCGATACTCCGATGGTTGATGTTAATGGTGATGGATTACAAGATTGGATAATTTTGCAGGGTAAATCTGTAAAATTTAAAGCTAATATTGAATCAGATAATACTATAGGACGAGCTTTTAATACTGATGCAAGTTCACTTTATACTTTCGTAACTAGTGATTTCCCTGAGAACAATCCGGCTTGTCCTATAAACACAAAGCGCTTACAAACTAGTTATACTAAAAGTGCGGATATTAATGGTGATGGAATTTCTGATTTCATTTTAAAATTATCAAATATAGCCAGAAGTACTTCAAATATACACCCTTATTGTAATGGCGCTGGAGACACCCATGAATATAAACTACTTCTAAGTAAAGCCTCTAATGACTATCAAAAAGTTAACCTTGATATGAATGAGACTAACAACCTTAGATTTGTGGATTTAAATGCTGATGGTTTAACTGATCTCGCTTATATTAAGTCAAACAAATGGAAGTATCGTTTATCAACTGGCGACCCTACAACACCACTTTTAAGTGAAGTGGATTTCCCAACTATACCTTCAAGCCTTACTGAAGCTAATTTCAAAGGTAATGTTCACTTTGCAGACATAAATCGAGATAATATTACTGATATTGTTGCACTCGATAAAAAACAAGTCTTGGTAAGCGCTGGTTACTGTAAAAGAAAAACTAATGGTGGGCTTGAACCTTATTCAATAAATCAAGTTTCAGAACAAACAGTACAGTCAGGAGGACAGTGGCGTTGCCTAGATAATGAAATATGGGTAGAACCTGTATATGCGTCAGGTTCGCAGTTAAAATATTGGCTGGGAAGTCGCTCCTCTGCAACTGCACTGTCTTATGCTCCAATATCCCTCGAACGTGATGGTCAAGCTGGCACATCACACACTGTAAAAGTGGCTGATATTAATGGTGATGGCTTAGTCGATATACTTAAAAGTAGCTCAAAGCTTGATGTTAATGCTGTTTGGACTGTCTATGAAAATAGTCAGTACGATAGCAGTATTGCTGTTAATAAGATGCATACTATTGAGAATGGCTTTGGCGTAAAAACGCAAATATCATACAAGCCAATAGATGATAATACCGTATATGAGCACCTACCCGCGTTTAACACCTTAGGTAAAGTTAATGCTGATTTTTATTCACCAAAAACAGGCATGTGGTTGGTTAATAAAGTTGAATCGGATAGTAATGTAACACCGTCGTCAATAGAAAAAGTGGCTGTTGAATATAAATATGCGGGTATGAAAATCCATAAGAAGGGACGGGGACCTCAAGGATTTTATCAAGTAACATCGAAAGACTTACAGACAAATATCACAACAACGACCCAATATCACCAGGCATGGCCATTAACTGGAAGACCAGCTTGGACAAAAGCATATGCAGGAGACGAACTTATAACCGAGGCTGTGAGCACATGGAAGACGCAAATAACGGCACAAGGTAATACTCATGTATATTTAGAGTCAAATTCTGAACAAGGCTGGCAAATCGGGACTGATGGTGCAAGGCGTTTTACAGGCCGAAAAGTAACGACTAATCAATATGATAATGGTTACACCTTTAAATGGGGTAACCTAACACGCACAGAACTAAAAACTTACTCTACACCTAGTGGTGAAAGTGGAGGTTTAGTACATCAAACAACAAATGTGAATACATACTTCTCACAAGCAGATTATTTACGTTTCGGTAGATTAAAATCAAGTACAGTTGAACAAAGACAGTTTGCAACAACGGAGGGGCAAGAGGCATCAACGTTACAGCGACAAACTGAGTTTACTTATTATGATAACTTAATGTTACATACAGAAACCGTAGCGGGTAATTGTGATTCTGTTGTAAGTTATACCTCTAGATCCTCATCAAATCACTGTGATATTAGTAATCAATATACTAAAGCCTACGAGTATGACGGATTTGGTAATACTTCAACTGTGAGTATAACTTCTGGAGGAGAAACTCGCTCAACAACAACAAACTATGACACGACGGGTGAGTTTGTTGTATCTAAAACAAATGCTCTGGGTCATACAGAAAGTTATTTATATAACGGCCAGCAGTCTCCGCGTGGGGTTATATACAGTACCACCCAAACAGGGCCAAATGGTATAGCAACCACAACACGAATTAATACTTGGGGTGAGGCTTACCAAACAATTTATGCCGATAGTAATGAAAAAAACATTTCAACAAAGTTATGCAGCTCTAGTTCTTTATGTGCTGATATAAATGGTTATTATTATACCTCCATATCGCAGTCAGGTATGCCGACATCATATTCTGTGTATGATAAATTTGGCCGAAATGTCAGGAACACTCGTGTTCTAGTAGATGGGAGCACCGTTTATGAAGATATTATTTATGATAAGCAAAATAACCCAATAAAAAAATCGTTGCCATATAAAGTGGGTGAGTCAGTCAAATACACTAGTTTTGAATATGACACCTACAATAGGCTTAAAAGAACGGAACTTCCTTACGGTAAGGTCACAGCTGTGTCATATAAAGGGAGAGTAACAACAACAACCGATTACGGCGGCACCTATAATAATGTTTATAGAAGCACCTTTTATCGTGATGAAAAGTCGGACTGGCTGGGGCGCACTCTATACGCAACAGATCCGTATAAATCTCAAAGTGATGAATCTAGCCGGGTTATTTTCTCATATAATGCATTTGGCGATGTAGTTAAAACAACCAATAAGGTTTTTGACACTGACACCCAGTCATTTGTAGAAACCACAACACAAACATTTTATGACCGTTATGGTAGAAAAATAAAAGTTTCCGATCCAACTAAAGGTACATGGAAAACTTACTATAACGGTTTTAATGAAATTACGCGTGAGATAAACGCTCGGGGTGAAACAACATATAATCTGTATGATGTACTAGGAAGGTTAATTCGTTCGCAGCAGCTAGATAAAGCAAATAATGGGACATTAGTAAATTGTCACGTATATGGCACCAGTAAAAGCGATAAAAACATAGGTAAACTGACTAATAGTTATCAGTATCGTGTTATTAACGCCAATGCGGGCAAAAGTTGTGATGACTTAAAAGCTCAGCATGCACCGACCATCAGTAAAACATTTAGCTTTGATGAATTTGCTAGGCCAAAACAACAAACCATAGTAAATGCAGGTGGCACATTTTCCACGGTTACTAGCTATAATAGCTATGGTCAACCGAGTTCTATTGGTTTACCGAATGGTATGATCGTAAATACCCACTATAAAAACGGTCAGCCATTTAGTACCTATAATAGCTTAACGGGCATGCTGTTAAGCCGAATCGATGAAGTGAACGCGCAAGGGCAGATCACAGAACAAACATTGGCAGGGAATGTAAAACGAGGGCAAACGTTTGATGTTAATGCTGGTTTTATAACTGGAATAAGCGTTCAAAATAGCCAACAAACCTTATATAGCGTGAGTTATGAGCACGATATAAGAGGAACTACTACAGAGCGTAATAGTTACTATTATGAACCAGGTTATGCCAATGACTCAATTCAATTTGCTGAAGAGTTTAGTTATGAAGACAATGGCTTACAAAGGTTAACTGGTAGAACAGTTACAAATACAGTAACACGTTATAACACCAGTGTACGTTTACAAAACCAAACTTATACATATGACGCTTATGGTAATATCAAAACAAACAGTAATGTTGGCACTTATCACTATAGCAATACTGCTAACCCTTATGAGCTAACCAGCATTACAGGTGGCAGCGGCAAACGTAACTATGCCATGCAATATGATAACCATGGCAACATATACAATGATGGCCAGCGACGGATTTATTATACCCAGTTTGATAAGCCGTATAAGATTACTAAAAATGCAGATACGTATACTGAGTTTAAATATGATGAACAAGGAAGCCGTTATTACCGAAAAGATTTACGTAGTGTAAATGGTGCGCAACAAACAAAACAAACCTATTATGTTGGCAAAGTGTATGAACTTACCCGCCGCTCAGGTGGACGTGATGCACAAGGAAGTTTATTACCGGACCAAGTAGAGCATCGTTGGTACATAGCGGGCGTTGTACTAAGTCAAATTGAAGGGCAAGCTCAAAAAGTACAGGTAGCGCATACTGACATGCTAGGCTCAACGGTGCTTATTACCGATGAAAATGGTAAGGGGATAGGTCAGTATATTTATGATCCGTGGGGTAAACAGCAACAGGTTTACACAAGCCAAGATCTTACCGCCAGTAGTATGCTTTTATCGCAAATGCGGAGCTTTACGGGCCACGAACAAATGGATGAACTTAATGTAATCCATATGAATGGCCGAATTTACGACGCTAATATAGGCCGTTTCTTGCAAGCTGATCCATTTATTCAATTCCCTAAGTTAACGCAAAGCCATAACCGTTATAGTTATGTTTTAAACAACCCGTTGACTTATAATGACCCAAGCGGTTATTTTTTGAAAAAATTGATGAAAATAACCGGGCTTACGTCAATTTTAAAAGCCATTGCAAGTATCCCAATATTAGATGCGGCAGTTAGCATTGTGATAGGCATTTATGCGCCATGGGCTTTACCATTATATCAAGGACTAAAAACTTACGCTGTGACAGGCAGTTTTGGAGCAGCTTTAAAATCTTATGTTATTTCTCTCGCAACTATAGGTATATCCCAATATATAGGAGCTAATTTTGATTTTGCTGCTGGGGGATGGACTGCTGTTCAAAATGTTGCATCGCATGCAATGGTAGGTGGAGTATCAGCTGTTCTTCAAGGAGGGAAGTTTGGGCATGGGTTTGTAAGCTCCTTAGTCACAGCCAGTATGAAGGGATTTATGAACCCTAAAACAGGCACATATGCTGATGCAGTGAGAAGAACAGCAATTGCAGGGGTTGTGGGTGGCACAGTGTCTAAACTTACTGGTGGAAAGTTTGCCAATGGTGCTGTCACCTCAGCAATGCAATGGTGGTATAATGCTGAGGGAAATCCAAAATTAAAATTTCAGTCCCCTGACGCTCCTTTAATAAAATGGTTTAAAAGTATTTTAGATGGTTCTGAACAATTGGGTAGTTCAATAGAAGGTATAGCGAATGATGTTGGTACTTCTGCTGGAAAGACAATGAACTCTTTGGCAAAAGACCCTGCAAGAACAGCCGCTAACGCTGTTGCTGTTGCTGGAGTGGGTGCTTGCGCATTTACTGCAGGCGCGGGATGTGTTTTAGCTGCTTCCGCAGGATTAGTAGGCGCTAGTGATATTTTGGAACAAACAACAGGGCTTGATCCTGTCCAACGAGGAGCTGAAAATGCCCTCATGGGGGTTGGGGTTAATGCGGAAACATCAAGGCAAGCTGCTGCCATAGGAGTAAATATTCCAGGGGCTTTAACTGGGGCAGGAGCTACATCTAATATGTTCAGAGCTATTAGTGTCAACCAAACAATTAAGGCTTCAAGTGTTACAAATTCATATCTATCAACTTATAGTGTGAACTCTGCTTATAAAGAGGCGTTAGGCAATTGATTAGATTAGTTACATTTTTTTTCATAAACTGTTTTCTTATCTCTTGTGGAGAAAGTAGAAATTACTCTTATGCCAGTGGAGTTGTCACCACAATATCATGTGGTGATATTTGGAGGTCAAGTAACGTTTTGAATCTCCAAGTTGTAAGTTCCAAGTTTGATGCTCCAGTTAAATTTACTTCGAAGTTGTGGAATGTTGACTGTGAGCAAGCATTGAGGTTAATTAATAAAGAGCAACGAATTGATTTTCAATACGAGAATGCGGGAAGGAAAGGCCCTATATTAGTGTATTTGAAAATAGAGAGTATTGTAATTGTCGATAATAAATGAAGATGGTCAGTTTTTTTGCCTTATCTAAATAAAGGTAAAGGGTATTGCAATAACGTGACCCTATTTTTACTTCTCAAATGTGCCGGGCGATGACCGTACCGATTAAGGGGGGGTTATATAATATGAAAATTAAATTTGTTTTTTAGTGTGTTTAATATTACCCCCAATGTTATTGGCTAATTCATATGAGCCATCAGATGTTGGAGTTATAAGTAGGCTAGTCACTTATGCAAATTATGGTAATGGCGATGTGTATGTGTCTTTACCAGTCAATGGCGCTATATGTAAAGGTGGGTATTTCTTGAGTAAAGAAAGTAATGGTTATGAAGCTACATTAGCTTCATTGCTCGCTGCTTATCAAGCTCGCACTCCTATTAAAATTGATGGGTTAACATCAGATGATAAAAAGTGGAGTGGTTCAAGTAAGCATGTTTGTTTAATCTATTTTGTTAGAATATCTAAGGTAGCAGGAAGCATACATTAAAAATACAAATAAGGATTATTATGAAATTTAAAAAATTGGCTGTTGCATTATTGTTATGTAGTACAAGCGCTCCTTCTCAAGGATATTTAACCTTATGTAGAAAGCGGATATTTACGGGAATGTTTGCGAGGTTTAGATTAACGGCGTTAGTTTTAAATGTTTGCCCTTTGTTTTTGTATCTTTTTTCTTCTGATTTATATGCAGCTGCACCTACTTGTCATGAACACAAAGGAGTAGGGTATTGTAAATATGTAGGTAGGGTTAAAAGTTTATATGTAAACTCTTCAAATATAATCTTACTGTACTTCGATACCCCAGTTGAACGGAGTCAACCAAATCAATATGGTTTTAATATTAGTTATGATTCTGCAGCCGCAATAGATATCAGCCAACACCCTGAATTTGCAACCTACTTTTATTCAACAGCTTTAGCGGCGCAAGCTTCAGGTAGAAATGTTTCAATTCAAATGAGGGGCGTACAATCTGGTTATCTAAAAATTGACCGTATTTGGTTACATGAGAATTAAAATAGACGATTCAGCTGGGGTATACATTCCACCTACAGCAACGGCAAAAGATGAAATGTTATCACTCGCTTTATTTGCTTATGCGTCAGGCAAACGTGTGGGATTTCATGGTTCTGGATATAGTACCACATTATTTTGGGGTAGTACTTAAGATGTTCCCGCAGTCAATAATATGTGGATTCATTAAAGTTACTTTTATATCAATTTAGAAGGTAAGGGTTGTATTTGTGTGTAAGCCCTTCTTTCAACTCCAAACCAAACCCCCTCAAAAAAGTTAAAAATTTTTTCTTTAGCCGCCTTTAACTAACTGCCCAAATCATAAGGGAAAATTTTTAGCTGTGTGCCATTTATGAAATTTCAGTATAAAAGTTATGCAAATATTGCCTATAACACTATTGCGAACTATTACCGTTTAGATTAATATGCTGACCATCAAGAGAAATGAGAGTGGTTTGCATTCATGTATATCTGTTTATGTCATGGTGTGACTGATAAAAAAATCGAACAAACAATTGATGATGGCGCTATGACAATGCGCGATTTATCAAAAGAGCTGCAAGTGGGTAGCCAGTGCGGCAAGTGTTGCGGTTGTTGTAAAAAAATTCTTAATCGCAAACTGATCGAAATTGCAGATATCACTGAGCAAGTAGCGTAATTACTTGCTCTTAAGCATGCGTGCTTAACAATTTTTCCTTCGTTTAATTGTTCTAATTAATCCCCATACTTACGAGTTTTTATTTGCTTTTAACCCCTTCATTTATTAGGGTTATAACAAAGCAGATACGTGTATCACACGGTCATTGGTAGGAAGCCATGATAATAGACTCTTCAAAATCACTTTTTTGTGCAGTACTCATTTTAATCACCGCGGGCTGCGCGCAATTACCTTCACGAGAGTCCATTCAACCAAGCTATGCCATTGCAGCAGATACACCCAGTACCATAGGAGATGCAGTGGGTAATAATCATCCTGGGTTATCAGGGTTTTATCCTTTAGCAGATGGGGTCGATGCCTTTGTAGCTAGGTTGGCGCTCATTGATTCTGCAGAGCACACCATTGATGTGCAGTACTATTTATACCACAGGCAGCAAACCACCATTTTATTTACGGCCTTTTTATTAAAAGCCGCAGATAGGGGGGTAAGAATTCGCTTGTTGCTCGATGACTTATCGCAAGCCGACAGTGAGCTGGATTTAGCGGCTCTGGCTGTTCACCCTAATATTGAAGTTCGATTATTTAATCCATTCCCTAACCGTCGTTTTAGGGCACTCGGCTTTATTACCAACTTTAGACAGCTTTCTAGGCGCATGCATAATAAGAGCTTTATAGTCGATAATCGTATTTTTATTACTGGTGGGCGAAACATTGGTAATGCGTACTTTTCGGCTGAAGATCATTCTGAGTTTATTGATTTAGATGTAATGAGTGTTGGTGAAATTGTTCCAAATGCATCAAAAGCATTTGATTTATATTGGAATCATCAATTGTCTTATCCAGTTGAAGATTTACACGGTAAACGTGATGAACAATCACTTATAGATATCACTAAAACATTGTCGAGCTATGTTGAACAAAACCGACAGAGCAATTATGTTCAGCAGCTGCATGAAAGCGAGTTTGTTAAACGCTTGCTTGATGACGAAATTACATTTGACTGGCAAACCTCAGAGCTGTTTTTTGACCATCCTGATAAGGTTTTAAATGATGTACGTGAAAAGTCGTCAAATATGTCGCCACGTTTACTTAAAAGACTTGGGCAACCACAGCAAAGAGTTATTATCATTTCGCCTTACTTTATTCCCAAAGAGCAAGGCGTTAAGTTGCTAACAAACTGGGTGCGGAAGGGCGTTAACGTTACTGTGCTAACAAATTCACTAGCTGCCACTGATGTCTCAGCTGTGCATGCAGGATATAAAAAGTACCGCAAAGATTTAATTTCTGGAGGGGTAAAACTTTGGGAATTAAAGCCAAGTGACTTGATGGCCGTTAAGCGCAAAGCTGGGCGTAAAGTTACTGGATCATCACAAGCAAGCTTACACGCAAAAACCATGACCTTTGATGATGAAAAGATATTTGTCGGTACCATGAACCTTGACCCTCGCTCACTTGATTTAAATACTGAAATGGGTGTATTGATCAACAGCTCTAAATTAAGCCGATCATTATCAAAGTGGGTTGATATTGATATGGCTGAGTATGCTTGGAAAGTTGATTTAAAGGGTGGTGATTTAGTTTGGCTCGACACAGTGAGTAATGAGCAATTTGATGAAGAGCCACAAACTTCTTCTTGGCGACGTTTTCAAGTGTGGTTTATTTCGTTATTCCCTATCGAGGATGAGCTATAAAGCATTCCTTCAGCATTTACACCTAAGCCCAACTTTTTAGTTGGGCTTTTTATTGTCAGCCTTTAGTTGTTAACCATTTTGGGATAAAAAATAGCGTTTGAGCTTACACGTGTAAACCCATTGTATTCAAGTGCTTAGCATGCAAAGAAAAAATAAATATAAAAAAATGTTAAAAAAACTGGTTGGACCAATTGATCTATTGCTTATTTTATGACGTAATGTAGGTATTACTATCTGGTCGGATGAGTTTATTATGAGCTTACGTACAAAATTAAAAAAAGTATTACCTAGTATTTCAATTACAGAACAAGAAGCGTTAGATGCGGGTGATGTTTGGTTAGAAGGTTCAATCTACCAAGGTAAACCTGATTTCGATGCACTTCGTGACGTGCCAGCAGCTAAGCTGAGCGCTGAAGAGCAAGCATTCTTAGATGGCCCTGTGAAAGAATTATTATCAATGATTGATGATTCTGAAATTCAAAATGGTGTTCATCTTCCTGACTACATTCTTGATTTCTTGAAAAAAGAGCGCTTTTTCTCGCTTATCATTCCTAAATCATTCGGCGGTTTAGAATTTAGCCCTTATGCAAACTCAACAATCGTTGCGACTATCGCGACTAAGAGTTCTGCGGTTGCGGTAACCGTGATGGTTCCTAACTCATTAGGCCCAGGTGAGCTATTACTTCACTTTGGTACTAAAGAGCAACAAGATCACTACTTACCGCGTCTTGCAAATGGTCGTGATATTCCATGTTTCGCACTAACTAGCCCAGAAGCGGGTTCAGATGCGGGTGGTATTCCAGATATCGGTGTTGTTAAACGTGGTCAGTTTAATGGCGAAGAAGTGCTAGGTTTAGAAATTACCTGGGACAAACGCTACATCACACTTGCGCCAATTGCGACAGTATTAGGTTTAGCATTTAAAGTAGTTGACCCTGATGGTTTACTCGGTGGCAAAGAAAACCTCGGTATTACCTGTGCGCTAATTCCTAAAGATCACCCTGGTGTTGAACTTGGTAATCGTCATGATCCTATGGGTATCCGTTTTTACAACGGTACGACTCGCGGTGAAAAAGTATTTGTACCAATGGACTTCATCATTGGTGGTCAAAAGAACATCGGCCGTGGCTGGCAGATGCTGGTTAGCTGTTTAGGTGCAGGCCGTGGTATCTCTTTACCGGCACTAGGTGTTAGTTCATCACAGGTAGCATTTAAAGGTGCTTCTGAGTACGCAGCAGTACGCGAGCAGTTTGGTCTGGCGATTGGTCAATTCGAAGGTATTCAAGAGAAGCTTGCTGATATCGCAGGTAAAACTTATCTTCAAGAAGCAATGCGTGTATTAACAACAGAAGGTTTAGGCATGGGCTTAAAACCATCTGTCGTCACTGCGATTGCGAAATACCACATGACAGAAATTGGTCGTAACGTGCTTGATTCAGCAATGGATATTCAAGCAGGTAAAGCAATTCAAAATGGCCCGCAAAATACATTAGCAAGTGGATATGTTGCACAACCAATCGCAATCACGGTTGAAGGTGCAAACATTCTTACTCGTAACCTAATGATTTTTGGCCAAGGTGTAATGCGTTGTCACCCTTACCTTCAATCTATGGTTGAGTCTATCCATAGCGAAGACAAAAATGCAGATAAAGAATTCAACAGCATCTTACGTAAAACAGTAGGTTACAGCGTAGCTAACAGCTTGCGAGCTTTCCGTTTAGGTGTATTACCATTTACTGCCGGTGCTAAATCGTCACTACCAGAAGTACGTGCTTACGAAAAAGCAGCGCACAAACTATCTGCAAAACTTGCCGTTTACGCTGACTTCTCGTTATTGGTACTGGGCGGCAAACTTAAGCAAGCAGAAATGTTATCTGCACGTTTAGGCGACGTAATGAGCTTCTTGTATGCGGCGATGGCATCAATTAAATACTACGAGCAAAAAGTAGCAAGCAGTGAACGTGAGCAAGCTGCGCCTTACTTCCACTATGCGACTCGCTTTGCACTACAAAGCGCTGAAGAAGCATTGCATAAGTTCTTAGATAACTTCCCTGCAAGTGGTACTCGTAAATTTATGCGTTTCATTACGATGAACTACTCAATGAAAATGCCTAAGATCAGTGATGATTTAATCCGTGAACTTGCGACTCAAGCGCAAATGGATACGGCATTTAAAGCGCAAATCACTCACTTGGTTAATCCAATTGAAGGTGATGGTCATTACATCAATGAGCAAGCGTACAAAGCGAAAATGGCGTGCCTTGATTTACTTGCAAAAGTTAAAAAAGCACTGCGTGCTAAAACTATTAAGCCGGGTGTTCGTTTTGCAGAAACGCTTGATAATGCACTTGTTGCAAGTGTTATCAACGAAGAAGAGTATGCAAAACTGATTGATTACAACAAGAAACGTGAAAAAGCGATTCGTGTTGATGAGTTCGATTTTGATATGAACTTACTGGATGACAATGCAAAGCCAGTAAACCCACTTAAAAGTGTGGTAAACGAGTAATTCAACAATGCAAGTCCTGAGCAGTATTAGGACTTTATCTTCGAAAACCCGTGCTTAGCACGGGTTTTTTATTGCTTATAGGTCGTTGTACCAATAGCCAATATCACCTACCATTGCCATCGGTTTATATAAATTACAGAGCGTTATGGATCTTAGGCAATTTGTTACTTCTCACTTTTCAAACATTACAGAGCTACAGCAAGCGGCATCAGTATGGAGTGGTTGCGGTGAGATTATTCGTTGCCAAATGAATGGTGCTGCTAGGGTAATTAAAGCGATTGAAGTGCCAAGTCAGATCAATCATAGTCGTATAAAACAAAGTGATTTTGCGCTTGCCAGAAAGCGGCAATCTTACTTAGTCGAATTTAATTGGTATCGGCATTACGCTAAGCAATTGCCCCATGAAGCTGCGGCTATTCATTGTATTGAGGCAATCCAAGAGGGCAGTAAGCAAGCGCTGTTATTTAGTGATTTCAGTGCACTTGGCTACCAGCAAGCAAGTGCTACACACCGCGACATTGAAGCAATTATAAACTGGCTTGCACACTTTCATGCTTTTCATTTAGCAAGCTCTGCCGATGGCCTTTGGCCGCGAGGTAGTTATTGGCATTTAGCAACACGGCCCGATGAGCTAAAGCGTATGAGCGATTTAAGCTTAAAAGCGCAGGCACACGCTATTGATACTGCGTTGAATGAGTCACCTTACCAAACATTAATTCATGGTGATGCTAAGCTTGCCAATTTTGCTATTGCGCCACAAAACCAGCATGTTCTTGGCTATGATTTTCAATATGTAGGCAGGGGTGTTGGGGTGATTGATGTCATGTATTTTTTAGGCAGTTGCTTAAATGATACGGCATTAAAATCAGTTGCAGATGACTATTTAAATCGCTATTTTGACACCCTCACACAGGCACTAAAACGTTATCAACCAAATGTAAACCCAGCGCATGTTGTTAGCAGTTGGCGAGCGCTTTGGTGTTACGCATGGAGCGATTTTTATCGCTTTTTAGCAGGTTGGAGCCCTGCTCATGCAAAAATAAACGGCTACATGCAGCAGCAATTTGTAACGTACTTAAAAATAAAGGATTAGCAATGAATAAGCCAATGCGATTTGCCATTATCGGCTGTGGTGCTGTAACCGAAGTAAAAAGCGGCCCTGCTTATCAGCAAGCAGAAGGTATTGAACTTATTGGGGTAACACGCCGCGACTTAGAAAAAGCCCATGATTATGCTAAACGCCACAATGTTGCAAAGGTGTTCGCATCGCCGAGCGAACTCATTAACGATAACAGTGTTGATGCCGTGTATATTGCCACGCCGCCAGATAGCCATAAAGCGTTTGCTCTTGAGGTTGCTGCGGCGGGTAAACCGTGTTGTATCGAAAAGCCACTGGCGCCAAGTTATCAAGATAGCCTTGACATTGTTACAGCATTTAAAGAGGCTAAACAGCCGCTATTTGTGTCTTATTATCGCCGTTCATTACCACGCTTTAATCACGTTAAACAATTACTTGAGCAAGGTGCCATTGGTAAGCCTCGTCATGTAAGTTGGCATTTAAGTAAAGCTCCTAACGCTCTTGATTTGTCGGGTGAATACAACTGGCGCACAGATCAAAACGTGGCACGAGGAGGTTACTTCGACGATTTAGCCAGCCATGGTCTTGATTTACTTGCTTACCTTTTAGGTGATTTTAATAAGGTGCATGGTTTATGTGCTAATCAACAAGGCTTATATTCTGCGTTCGATGCTATTACCGCGCACTGGCAGCATCAATCTGGTGTTACCGGCACTGGGAGCTGGAACTTTGCTTCATCTAATCGTTTTGATGATGTGATGATTTTTGGCAGTGAAGGCGAGCTTAGCTTTAGTGTTTTTGACGAAAAGCCGATTGTGCTAAACAATGCACGGGGCAAACAACAGTTCGAAATTGATAATCCTGCGCATATTCAACAATATCATGTTGAAAACATGGCGAACTATTTTCATGCTCAGCAACCTCACCCATCAACTGGTGAGAGCGCACTTCATACAAGTTGGGTTATGGAGAAAATACTATCGGGTTGAAGAAGTTATACAGGTATGTTTGCTTTTTATTGAATAAAATTAAGTCATTTAAAAGAATTAATGCAAATGTTGTGCATTTTTTGCAGTAGAGCTCATTAATTTACGCTAAAATAGGCGTAATTTATTTCATTTAGGTTCTACTTATGTCTATCCATGTAATTACTCATCCGTTAGTTCAACACAAACTTGGCCTTATGCGCGCAGAAGGTATTAGTACTAAAAGTTTCCGTGAGCTAGCGTCTGAAGTAGGTACCTTGCTTACTTACGAAGCAACAAAAAACCTACCATTAGAAAGCGTACAAATCACTGGATGGGATGGTTCAACATTAGATGTAGAGCATATCAAAGGTAAAAAAATTACTGTTGTGCCTATTCTTCGTGCCGGCCTTGGTATGATGGATGGTGTAATGCAGTTATTACCTGCGGCAAAAGTAAGTGTTGTTGGTCTTCAGCGTAACGAAGAAACACTTGAGCCAGTTCCTTACTTTGAAAAACTCGTGGGTAAAATTGATGAGCGCTTAAGCCTCGTTATTGACCCAATGCTGGCAACCGGTGGTTCAATGATTGCAACTATCGATATGCTTAAAAAAGCTGGCTGTAAAGATATTAAAGTGATTGTATTAGTTGCAGCGCCAGAGGGCGTAGAAAAAACCCTTGCAGCCCACCCTGATGTTGAAATTTTCACAGCATCTTTAGATAGTCACTTAAACGAAAAAGGATACATCATTCCAGGCTTAGGAGATGCCGGTGACAAGATTTTTGGCACAGTGTAAGGCGCTCACGTGGAAAATCATCAAACATTTTCGTTAAAAACCATTCTAACTGGCGCGCAAATGCTGTTTGTTGCATTTGGCGCCTTGGTACTTGTGCCGCTACTGACAGGCCTTGATCCTAATGTGGCTTTATTTACCGCAGGTTTAGGAACTTTGTTGTTTCATGTGGTTACCAAAGGCCAAGTTCCTATCTTTTTAGCATCGTCTTTTGCTTTCATCGCACCTATTATCGCCTCGGTACAAATGTGGGGCATTCCCGCAACTATGGGCGGTTTGATGGTGGCAGGCTTTTGTTATGTTGCGCTTAGCTTGATTGTAAAATTTAAAGGCGTGAATGCACTGCACAAGGTGTTACCGCCTGTGGTTGTTGGCCCTGTGATCATGGTCATTGGTTTAGCATTA
The DNA here is from genome assembly GCF_014349195.1 of Pseudoalteromonas sp. BZK2. Taxonomy (NCBI): domain Bacteria; kingdom Pseudomonadati; phylum Pseudomonadota; class Gammaproteobacteria; order Alteromonadales; family Pseudoalteromonadaceae; genus Pseudoalteromonas; species Pseudoalteromonas sp. BZK2. Next base: position 18,787 of record NZ_JACSOG010000010.1, read on the forward strand.
GCTCCCGTCGCTGTGAATATGGCAATGGGTAAAGCAGGGGATGGCAGTGCACAATTAGTTCCTTATGAGCAAGCAATTTGGGTGTCTGGTTTATCATTACTAGTTACGCTGATTTTTGCGGTATGGGGCAAAGGTGTATTTAAACTTATTCCTATTCTTGCTGGTGTGGTAGCAGGTTACCTTGCTTCGTTATTTATAGGTATTGTCGAATTTAATGCGGTCACCGAAGCAAACTGGTTTGCGGTACCTGCATTTACTTATCCTGAGTTTAAATGGCAGGCTATTTTATTTATGGTGCCCGTGGCCATTGCGCCAGCAATTGAACATATTGGCGACATGATGGCTATTAGCCAAGTAACAGGTAAAGACTATTTAAAGAAACCAGGTTTACATCGCACTTTACTGGGAGATGGCTTAGCAACCTCTGCGGCATCGGTTTTTGGTGGTCCACCTAATACAACGTACTCTGAGGTAACGGGGGCGGTAATGCTTACGCGTAACTTCAACCCTCGCGTGATGCTTTGGACCGCTATCATCGCTATTGTGCTGGCGTTTGTGGCAAAAATGGGCGCGGGTTTACAAACGATTCCGGTTCCTGTGATGGGCGGCATCATGATTTTACTATTTGGCTCTATCGCCGTTGTTGGTTTAAATACCTTAGTAAAATCAGGTGAAGATCTTACCGCGCCTCGCAACTTGACTATCATCGCACTGATTTTAGTGTTTGGTATTGGCGGCATGCATATCGGTGGTGATGAGTTTAGTTTGCAAGGTGTAAGCTTATGCGCAATTTTGGGGATTATCTTAAATGCTGTTCTCCCCAAAGCAGTGCAACAAGCTGATTAGAACTTAAAAACAGCTTGAATATTGCACCAAAAAAGCGCATTTAATATGCGCTTTTTTTGTAACTAACTAAAATTTAAGGAATTATAAAACTGGTCTACTAACTGCATTTATCTCTATGTCATACTGGTAGGAGCGATTATGCAAGAGGCAAATGTTGTGGATATTACCCCGTTTTTAGCGAAGCATCAGTTACCACTCAAGTATCAATACTTAAGTGAGCAGTTTTTTATACCCCTCGCGCACGATATCTTAAGCGCAAAAATGACCGGCCAACCTATGCTGGTGGCGATTAACGGCTGCCAAGGCTCAGGTAAAACGACCCTCGCTGACTTCTTAGTGACTTGGGTTAATAGCAATACCGAATTTAATGGCGTGTCATTATCAATCGATGACTTTTATTTAAGTCGTGATGCACGCAACGAGCTTGCTAAAGATGTTCATCCTTTGTTTGCGAGTCGTGGTGTACCGGGTACGCATGATACGCAATTAATGGAGCAAACCTTATCAGCTTTGTTGGCTGGTAAAGTGGATGTGCCATTACCTCAATTTGATAAGCTAACTGATGATCCGGTGCCAAAAGAGCAGTGGCCTAGTAACCAAAAGCCGATTGATATCGTGTTTTTTGAAGGCTGGTGTGTAGCCAGTACGCCCCAACAGCCTTATCAACTGCAAACTCCGGTAAATGAATTAGAGCAACTAGAAGATGCTGACGGTATTTGGCGCCGCTGCGTAAATAGTTGCTTAGCGAATGAATATCAACATGTATTCGCAATGGCCGATTACACCATTATGTTAAAAGCGCCTTCATTTGAAGATGTGTATGCGTGGCGCTTGGAACAAGAGCATAAACTAATTGCCAAAAAAGGCCAGGGGCAGGGCACGTTTGACGAAGTGAGTTTAAAGCGTTTTATCTCTCATTTTGAACGTATTACGCGGGAAAACTTAGCCACGCTTGCGCACAGCGTTGATGCGTTATTATTGCTTGATACTGAGCGTGATATCACCAAGATGGAACTTCTCGCAGACCAGATTGCTCAACCAATTATTTTTACTGATTTAGACGGCACATTGCTCGATCACGACAGTTACGAATGTGAAGTGATCAAACCATTTTTGGCAAAGTTGAATGATACCGGTGTCAATGTGGTTTTTAATACCAGCAAAACCTTTGCTGAAGTTACTGATATTCAAAAAGGTTTGGATCATCACCAACCCTTTATTGTGGAAAATGGTGCGGCTGTTTATATCCCGAAAGACCATTTTAAAGTAAAGCCAATTGGCTGTGATGAATATAAAGGTTATTGGCGCTTTGCCATGACGCAAAGTACCGATAAATTGCATGACGACCTTAAACAATATGCCAGTCAATTTAGCCATTGTGTACGCTTATTTAGTCAATTTAGTGCACAAGAAATAGCCCAGTTAACAGGACTACCCGTCGATAAAAGTGAACTGGCTTTAAAGCGTCAATATTCAGATCCGGTTTGTTTCTCTGGCAGCAATGAAGAAAAGCAAGGTTTGATAGATGCAATGAGCCAAGCAGGCTACGAAGTGCTTGTTGGCGGCCGTTTTATCCATTTAACCAAAGGTAACAATAAAGGACTTGCACAAAAGTGGCTGTTAAATCAGTTCAAAAAAGCCTACCGCAATCCATTTACTGTGATAGCGCTTGGCGACAGTCAAAACGATGTAGCCATGCTAAAAGCGGCCGACACCGCTATTTTAATCAATAACCCTGGCAGCCAAGTACAATCACAAATATTACAAAAAGCATGGCAGCTCAGCGAAAAGCCCGCCCCTGCAGGTTGGGTTCAAGAAGTTTCTGCGTTAACTATCATCAAAGCGCGTTTTGCAGCAAAACAGGAGCAATCTCATGGCTGATTTTTATCAAAATGGCATTATCACGACCTTACACAATATTGCTGACCGCCCAGTAGAAGAACTAGAACAAGAGTTACTGAGCTTTTCAAAACAACGCCCAATGGGCCTAATTTTACCCTCGCTTTACAGTGAACTAGAGGGGCCCGCTTTGCAAAATATAATTGCAGAGCTGAAACATGTGCCTTATTTATCGCAAATTACCATTGGTCTAGATCGCGCTGATGAAAGCCAATACCGTCTTGCACTGCAGTTTTTTGCGGAGCTTGATCAGCCTCATAAGGTACTTTGGAATGATGGCCCGCGTTTACAAGCGCTAGATAAAGAACTACAAAAATTGGGCGTTGCGCCACGAGAGCTAGGTAAGGGCCGTAATGTTTGGTATTGCATGGGTTATAAGCTGGCAACCTCAAAAGTAGAGTCAATTGCACTGCATGACTGTGATATTTTGACTTACGACAGAGCGCTATTAGCACGTTTAATTTACCCCGTTGCTCACCCTCGTTTTAACTATGAATTTTGTAAAGGGTTTTACCCGCGCACCGCTGAGGGCAAAATTAATGGTCGCGTGTCACGATTGCTGGTAACGCCGTTATTGCGTTCATTTAAAACCATTTTAGGCAGCAACGATTACTTAGAATATATGGATTCGTTTCGTTACCCGCTAGCGGGTGAGTTTTCATTCCGCCGTGATGTACTCAACGATATTCGTATTCCAAGTGACTGGGGCTTAGAAATTGGCGTGTTATCAGAGATGTATCGCAATTACTCGCATAACCGTTTATGTCAGGTCGATATTGCTGATAACTATGATCATAAACACCAAGATTTATCGCTAGAAAACCAAGCGGCGGGCTTGTCGAAAATGTCGATTGATATCACCAAAGCTTTATTCAGAAAGCTCGCTACCCAAGGCGTTACCTTTACGACAGAAACGATTCGTTCATTAAAGGCAACCTATTACCGAATTGCACTCGATTTTATTGAAACCTATCACAACGATGCGTTAATGAATGGCTTAACACTTGATATTCACCACGAAGAAAAAGCCGTTGAAATGTTTGCTCAAAATATTATGAATGCGGGTCAGCACTTTTTAGAAAACCCAATGGAAGCACCCTTTGTGCCGAGTTGGAACCGAGTAGCTTCGGCAATGCCGGAGGTGTTTGCTCGTTTAGAAGAAGCCGTAGAGCTTGATAACAAAGAATATATTTAACGGGGAAGGCACGTGACTTTAGAGCTTTTGCAACAAAGGGTTATTCAGCATTTAACCTGCATCTACAGCGAGGTTGAGCTATCAACAACGCTTGAACAACTCGCAGACAGACTAATTAGTACCATGTTAGGTGATGATCCTGTTCGAGACCCAACGCCGCATAAAAACCGTTGGGATGAGCAAGATATGATTTTAATCGCCTACGGTGATTCGATTATTCGTCATGCTAATACGGATGAAGCCGTTGCCAAGCCCGAAGAGCCACCTTTGCATACCTTACATCGCTTTGTAAAAAACCAATGTTTACCTGAACTTAATGCACTGCACATCTTGCCGTTTTACCCATACAGCTCAGATGAAGGCTTCGCGGTAATGAATTATGTGCAAGTGAATGAAGCGTTAGGTAGTTGGCAACATATCCGCGATATTTCAGCGGATGTTAGGTTGATGGCAGATTTGGTGATCAACCATTGCTCTAGCCGCAGCGTTTGGTTTGAAAACTTTATTCAGGGCAAAGTGCCGGGAAAAGGGTATTTTAAAACGGCAAGCCCAAGTGACGACCTTGTACAAGTTGTACGCCCGCGAACATCGCCACTTTTACAAGCGGTAGAAACTAAAGATGGTTTGCAGCATGTGTGGTGTACCTTTAGTCACGACCAAGTTGATTTTGATTTTGCTAACCCAGATGTGCTTAATGAATTTGTCAGCATTATTCGTCATTATTTAGATAACGGTGTGCGTATATTTCGCCTTGATGCGGTGGCTTTTTTATGGAAAAAACTCAATACCCGCTGCATTAACTTACCTGAAACTCACGAAGTGATCAGGCTGCTTCGCACCCTTATTGAGCATTTTGAGCCTAATGTGATTATTATCACTGAAACTAATATCCCGAACCGCGAAAACCTATCGTACTTTGGTAATGCCAACGAAGCGCACTGTATTTACAACTTTTCACTGCCACCGCTGTTATTACACACTTTACTCAGTGGTGACAGCACCGCATTAAAGCACTGGATGATGAGTATGCCACCTCCTCAAGAAGGGACGGCATACTTTAACTTTATAGCTTCACACGATGGTATTGGCTTGCGCCCCGTTGAAGGCTTGTTGGAGCAAAGTGAAATTGCCGAAATGGTGAATACGACTGCGAAATATGGCGGTAAAGTCTCATTACGTACCGCCCCAGATGGCACTAATACCCCTTATGAGTTAAATATTGCCTTATTTGATGCATTGCAAGGTACCCATAAAGGCCCAGATAAATGGGGTGTTACACGATTTTTATGTGCGCATGCCATTATGTTTGCGCTTGAAGGTATACCAGGTTTGTATATTCATAGCTTACTCGGTACTACCAATGATTATGAACGCTTTGAAAACAGCCAACATAACCGAGCGATTAATCGTCACCGCTGGCAAGAGTCAGATTTACTAGCAAAGTTAAGTAACGAAAATGCCCATCATCGTACTGTGTTTAAAGCGATGAAAAACCTAATGGCTATTCGAAAGGCGCAAAGTGCATTTCACCCTAATGCGACGCAATATACGTTACATTTAAGCGAAGGGCTCTTTGGTTTTTGGCGACAAAGCATCAATCGTTCGCAAAGTATGTTTTGTGTTTATAACATTAGTGACGAGCAACAAACGCTTACGCTTGCCGACTTAAATTTGATTGGTACCGAGCAATGGCGAGATTTAATTAGCGGTGAGCAAATTACCGAGCAGACAAAAACAATGTCGCTAACGCCATATCAAGCTGTATGGCTCAGTAATAAGTAATGTAAACGCCCTTTACAGTGCGCTTTTGGTTGCTTCTAACAGAAGTGATTCAACACTGAAGGGAAGGGGATTTTCATTTGCTTTACTGAAAACGCGAAAGTTAATTGCTAAGTTATCACTGTGAATTTGTTCAACAAGCTTGAGTGTTTGTTCGTTATGTTGGCTGAAAATTGCCACTTCATGATGCATAGGTGCGGTTTCGTGTTTATTCAATAAATCATAAATATTTACCAAAGCAAACGCCCCCAACGTAACATGGCCGCCGATAGTGACGTCTATCTTCTCTGCTACGGCTCTGAGCGGCCAATTTATTGCTCCAACTAATACATCTTTGCGTTTGTTTAACTCATCAAGCGCAGTAATTGCTCCTAATGCCATAGCATCGTTGGCAGCCCAGACAATATTCATGTTTGATTGATGGCTAAAGTAGCCAAGACTATGGCGATACGCTTGTGTTGCTGACCAGTTGGCAACCGTTTTTGCGGTGATATTAGCATTCTCATGCGTTTGAACACTTTGATTTAAACCTTCTTCTCTATCAAGTGCTGCATGGGTGGTGTAATCACCATTTATAGCGAGAAAATTGGCCGCGTACTGAGCTTTTTCAATCAGTTTATCTGCGAGTAATTGCCCTGCTTGTTTGTTGTCGGGTTCCACACTACCTGCGATTTTAATGCCATGATCAATCAAACGTTTTAGTTCTAATTCTGATGGGCGGTTAAGTAGAAAATAAATAGGTGTAGAGGTGCTATTTAAGCTTAAAAGTTGTTGGGTTAGCACGCTTTTTTCGTCAACTAAAATCAGCATATCAGGCTTTGCTTTAATCGCCTTAGCTACTAATGACTTCATATCAATATGATTTCGATTGGCATAATGAATCGTTAAATCGAGATCAAAGTCTTTGGCAGCATCACGCATCAACTGCGACACTTCAAACCAAAATGGGCCTGTGACATTCGTATTTTCATAGCCAGGGTTTATAAAAATAATACTTTGTTTGGCAAAAACACTTGGTAAGTAAAATAGGCAAATAATGAAAAATACTGTTCTTAGCATAATCTGATTAGGTTAAAAGGTTGGTATGGTTAAGTATAGCGCGAATCGTTTGCTTTAAAGTAAATGATTGGAGTAGGCTTTGAGGGCTCATACAAAAAAGGGCTGCACGAATGTACAGCCCCAAGAGAATCAAATCTATTAACGATTAGAAATCGTAAGATAGTCTTAAGTAGCCAAAACGACCGATGTTGTCGTAACTTGCACTACCAGAACCTGTACCTCTTGTACCGAATGGAAGCTCTCTGTTGAAGATGTTATCAACACCAACTTTAACACCAAAGCCGCTTTCGAAGTTATAACCTACTGTCGCATCAGAAATAACATAGCTACCAAACTTCATTAAGCTATTTGGATTTGGGTTATCTTCTAGCTCTTGGTCTGTATAAAGGCTTACTTCATCTAGGTAACGTGTATCAAACGTTGCAAAGAAACCATCACGCTTGTAAGAGATAGTTAAGTTAGCTTGCCATTTTGCCTCACCCGTTGTACCAGCATATTCGATGTAATCTTCAGGTTGGTCTTGGAATGGGAAGTCTTTGCGTTCAATAAGGTATGTACCAATTAAACGTGTTGAGAAGTCGCCATCTAGCGCGTCAAAGTCATATCCTAGCTCAAAATCAACACCCGATGCTTCTTGACCAGAAACGTTTAATACCGAGTTTTGAATTAAGGTAATTTCACTTGATGTGCTATCACGTGTAATTAGATTACAGTATTGGTTATTGATACCGCCTTCAGCGTCAACACAACGATCAAGAATTTCTTGAGAAGCAATCGTCGAGATAGCATCTTCTAGTTCAATTTTCCAGTAGTCAATTGTAACAACTGAGTTTTCTAAAAATGACGGCTGATAAACCAAACCAATTGTTGTACTTGTTGACTCTTCACCCTTAACGTCTCGGTTACCACTAACTAGACCTTCAAGTGTTTGCGAATCGTAATCTGATTCAAAACCTACTGGAACACCTAATGCTGCACAGTTAGCACGGCGAACTTCTGAGTTTTGTAAATCATCTAGATTATCAGCTAAACAAGGGTCATCAACGTTATAGAATGTTTGGCTAGGTGCACCGAAGATTTCTCCAATGTTTGGAGCACGTAGGGCTTCAGATTGTGTTGCACGAACACGTAATTGATCGTTAACAGTCCAATCTAAACCTACCTTCCAGCTTGTTGCATCGCCGATTGTGCTGTAGTCAGCATAACGTACCGCTGTATCTAGTACTAGGTCTTGCACAAGAGGCAAGTCAGCTAATAGTGGGATTGATGCTTCAAAGTAAATCTCGTTTACATCAAAATCACCTTTATCTTCGCCAAGCGCGTTAAAGAACGTACCAACTGCATTATCTGGCTCTTTAGTTTCACTTTCTTCTTTACGGTATTCAACACCGGCAGCAAAACCAATATAACCTGCTGGTAGTTCATAAATCGCTGAGTTTGCAAGTGATGCTGTGACTACTGTTTGAGTAATCTCAGAAGTACCTGTCGATACTGTGTTAATGTAATTAATTGCTTCTTGGCTTGGTGCGCCAAAGCCCATAATGTTTACCGGTACACAACCTTCAGCGCGTGCTTCTTCACTACGACAAACAACATTTCCTTCATCATCTTCAACAGCGTCAAGAGCATTGTAGTAGTTTGCCATGATCATGTTGGCGCCATTTATACGCTCTAATTCAGTTTGACCATGCACAATTGATGCATCTAATTCCCAGTCATTGAATACAGTGCCTCTTAAACCAGCAACAAAACGGGTTGTTTCACGCGTATTGTTTTCGATACGACGACCTAAATCTGTCATCATACGGTTAACCATGATTGAGCTAACACCTTCTTCTTCCATTACTGCTTTTACAGTTGGATCTAGGTAAGCGTTATCAATTTTGATGCTGTTATTAGGGTTAAAGAAGAAAAATGCCGGTTGACCAATACTTTCACCTTCGCTGTTAACATATTTTGCTTCGAAATACGCATTCATGTCTTCAGCAACATCATAGTTAACTTTAAAGTTTACGTTGTAACGCTCAAATTCTGGTTGAATTTCATTGAACTGTGCAAGGTTAAATGAGTCACAGTCAGCACATGCTAGGCCATCTACTCGGTCACCTATATAAATATCACGAAGGCTGCCATCAGGGTTGAATGAGTTAACATAGCCATTGCTTGTTGCAAAAACACCAGCGTTATTAATCGCATAATAGCCTGCATTTGGTGTGTAGATTTTATCAGGGAAGTTTGGATCGTCTTTGTTTTCTTCGTTTTGAGCTGGGTTACGCAAGCTAAAGAAAGAGCCATCAGTCCACGGGTGATCAAGCGCATTTAATGTATTTTGGCCTGAATACTCAACAGCAAAGGCAACATTACCACGGTCATTATCGAAGTTTGTACCATATGAAAACGTTGCTTTTTCATTTTTATAGTCACTTAATTCAGAGGCTCCTTTGGTAACACTAACACTTAAGCCTTCGATATTCTTTTTAAGAATGAAGTTAACTACACCTGTTACAGCGTCGGCACCGTATACAGCTGATGCACCACCTGTGATGATCTCAACACGCTCAACCCAAACACTTGGAATAGTATTGGTATCAACTGATTGAGAGCCTGCTGAGCTAGAAACATGGCGCTTACCATTAACTAGTACTAATGTACGATCAGTACCCATGTTACGTAAATCAAGAATGTTAAGACCGGCAGTACCGATAAAACGACCTGAGTTTGATAATGAGTAAGTATTACCAAGGGCCGGTAACTTATTTAGTGCCTCACCGATATTTACTGCGCCGGTGTTAACTAAGTCTTCACCACTGATAACAGTTACTGGAGCGGGGGCAATAGCACCTTCACGTAAAATACGTGAACCTGTTACCTCGATACGGTCGATAGATTTTGCGCCTTCTTCTTCAGCAGCTAAAGATTGGCTAGAAATGGCGAGGGCCGATGAGCATAGAGCAAGCTTAATGCTAGCACCTAAATAATTATTTTTTATCATTGTTTCACCTGTTACTTTATTGTTTTATCCCTGAATGGGTGTGTTAACGGTAGTTAATAAATGTTAACAATGAAGACTTTATCATTGTTCCTGTTTTATGCAAATAAAAACTTCGTAGCATTTTGTAGTTTAAATAAACTTATTTATTACAATGACTTATAATATAGTGTGGTTTTTTGTTCATGTTGGTGCTATTTATAATTAGTTAATGATCAATGATAATTGTTATCAATTGATGCATTTTATTTTATAGTAATATTGTAGTTTAAATTGGGTTTTGTTTTTGAATTATGCCAGTGGCATGTTTCGGTTTATAATGATCGCATGGTTTTTTGCATGAGTATTTTATGAGATTAATTCTTGTTATTTTTTTGTTTTTTTCGAGTGTGAGTGTAGCCTCTGATATTGATCTTGAGGCCAATATGAAAAATATGGGGCTTGCTTATAAAAACTCCGTACGGGCTACTGATTTAGCTACCTTTAATGCCGCTATTGATGAGTTTATTGTGTTGTTAGAGACAGCTAAAACAGCTGATTTTAAACAGCATAAAACAGCGTCTCTAGAAGGGCTTGATAAAGTCATAAATCAAGCAAAGCAAGCGAAGCAACTTGCAACGACTCGTGGCCTTGAAGCTGCAAAAGCGCCGCTTAAATCTATTGATGAGTTACGTAAAAAATACCATGAGCTCCATGAGCCGCCAGGCTTTTGGGAGTTGTTATTTGGCAACTAAGCTATTGAGTTAGATTTACTTTAATTTAAAAAAAAGGTGCCGAGGCACCTTTTTTAACGCTTTCTCTTTTTACCTTGAACTGCTTTAAAACGCGGGTTGTCTTTATTAATAACATAGACACGACCTTTACGTTTTACGATTTGGCAGCCCGGGCGGTTCTTAGCGCTTTTTAATGAACTTAATACTTTCATGTTCTTTCCTTAAAGCAACTATTTGCTCGCTAAGTTTTTAAAACGACGATTAAACGCTGCAACACGGCCATCGCTCGCAACGGCTTTTTGTTTACCGGTATAGAACGGGTGCGAATCGCTTGATACGTCAATTGGTACATAAGGATAAGTTTTGCCTTTAAGTTCGATCGTACGTGTAGTTTTGATTGTCGAACCAATAATAAAGTAGCTGTCTGCCGCTGTATCATGAAAAGCGACTTGCTGGTAATCAGGGTGGATATTTGGCTTCATAATGCACCTTTTTGTTATGTGATAATGTAGCGATTATAGGGTGGTTGACTATTTAGATCAAGATAAAAATGATTCTTATTTATATCACATTGTCTTAAATTTGTACAAGCTGAACAATCAATAAGCAGTTAGATTTAAAAAGCTGGATATTGTCGATAAGGCTGTTATAACTAGGTATGCGTGCTTATTTTTAAGAGGGATATGGAAGTGAATGATAAAACTAGCCGTGAAGAACTAGATCAAAATGTAATGAACACGCTTCGCGATAAAGACCATTCTGTTTTAGCTAATCATGTAGACACCTTGTCGTGTACTCACAACGATATTATTGAATTATTGGCCCAGTATTTAGCGTTAAGTGAACAAGATGATGATGAGCGTTTCGATACCTGGTTTGATAATCTAAGTAAAGAGCAACACACTGTCGTAAAAACTTTTGAAGTGTATCGAGGTCAGTACGAGCATTTAGATTAATCGTAAGTAACGTTTCCTTTATTGCCTTTTATAGGGGCAGACTTTATCATTGTAAATACAATTAATTCTTATTTGTTTTTACCTTGTGGCTGAAATTAACGTTTTACTGATAGAAGATGACACTACACTGAGTAGTTATTTAAAAGATTTATTAACAAAATCAGGTTATTGTGTTGAACAATGTTTTGATGGTGAGGTTGGTTTACAACTTGCGTTAAAGCAGCAGCATCATTTGGTATTGTTAGATAAAATGCTACCAAAATTAGATGGTGTTAGCTTGCTTAAGTTGCTGAGAAAATCATCTCAAGTACCGGTAATCATGGTGTCAGCAAAAGGTGCAGAAGAAGAACGAATAGTCGGTTTAAGTCATGGTGCCGACGATTACGTGGCTAAACCTTTTAACACTAAAGAGTTATTATTGCGTATTGAAAGCCTGCTCAGGCGAAGTCAAAGTAATACGCAGATTACAAATCAGTTTGAAATTACAGTCGATGGCTTGTATTTAAATGCAGCAACGCAATCGATTCAAGTAAATTCACAATCTATTGAGTTTACACCCATTCAATTTAAGTTACTTTGGGAGCTTGTTGCTAACAAAAACAAAGTAATTTGCAAATCATCGTTATATGAATCAGTTTTGAATAAAAAGTACGGCGCTTATGATCGAAGCCTTGATATGCATCTAAGTCGTGTAAGAAGAAAGTTGACCCTTGCAAATTGGAATGGTGAACGTTTACAAACGGTTCATGGCAAAGGTTATTGTTTCAAATGAAAAGGCGTTTGTTATGGAAGCTATGCTTAATCTTAGCCACAGGACTAGTGTCTTTTTTTTATCTGATCCATATTTTCACCCTAAAAACTGAAGAGAGTATGAGTTTTATTGCCGAGCAAGATCGTGCTCAATTAAAAGCATGGGCGGCTAAAGCTGAGTCTTTCTATGATGCTGGAGAATTACAAGAATTAGAGTCCTGGCTTAAGAAACTTAAAGAGCAAGAGCATACTTATGTCGCAATCGCTGGATTTAAGGCTTTGCATATAGCGGGAGATGAAATAGATAAACATATAGTGGGGGCTTATCATTTTGGAAGAAGTATCGAATGGAAAATACATTTGTATTTTGCTGAAAACCCCGTTATGGAGCTTCCCTTTTCGAATGGGGAGATGAGTTTCTTAATAAAACTGCCTGAACGTATGCGTCCTGGGAGCCATTGGACAACAACAAAGTTTGCCTTACAAATTCTTGTACCTATGCTGGTTTTGGCTATTTTGTCATTCACAATTTATTTTCACATCATTACACCTTTACAAAAACTTAAAAGAGCTACAACTGAATTTAGTCGAGGAAATTTTTCAGTACGCGTCGCTGAACATTTAGGTCGTCGTAATGATGAGCTGGCTGATTTGGCTAAAACCTTTGATAAAATGGCTATCAGAATAGGTGAATTGATCAATGCTCAAAGACAGCTAATAGGTGATTTATCTCATGAGTTACGAACGCCGCTTACTCGGTTAGACATTACAGTTTCTAATTTTGAACTAGAGAATGCAGAGGTATATTTAAAGCGAATAAATCGAGAGTCAAAGCACATTCGTAAACTAGTTGAAGATAGCTTAACACTGGCTTGGCTTGATAATGAAAAGCCAATTCTTCAACAAGAAAGTGTGGATTTAGTTGATTTACTAGATGTACTTCTAGATGATGCCCGATATGAATTCCCAGAACATAATATTATTTTTACTTCTGAAGACAGTGCATTGGTTTACAACACCTGTCACAGAGCACTTGCTCCTGCGATAGAGAATATTATCCGCAATGCGTTACGTTACACACCAATTGGCAAAACGGTTAGTGTTACATTAATAAATGAAAGTAACTATTTTTTAATAAGTGTATGCGATCAAGGCCCAGGTATTCCATCACAGTATTTAGAAAAGGTATTTGAACCATTCTTTAGAGTTGACCAAGCGCGAATCGCTGAAGGTGATAGTTTTGGCTTAGGGCTTGCTTTAGCAAAACGTCATTTAGAGAGTGTCAGAGCATCTGTCAAATTACAGAACAATGCAAAGTTAGGTCTGACTGCAGTGATAATGATTCCTATTTACTAAATGTAACAATTGTAAAATTGCTACTTTTATCCTTTCTAAATAGTAATAATTCTAATTAACTTCTAATTGTTAACTAGAGAATCACTCATGCAAACCAAAATAAGTAACCAGCATCGATTTAAATTAAATACTTTAACCGCAATCATTTTGTCTACAGCTTCGACCTTTTACGCTAATGCAGAAGACTTAGAAAAAGTAGATGGCGAAAAGAAGATAGAAAAAATTACCGTAGTGGGTGCAACAACAAATTCTGCAATTACACCCGAAGAGCTTGAAAGTTATCAGGCAAATGATTTAGAAGATATTTTTCGACACACCCCTTCAGTTACCGTTGGTGGTTCATTAGGAATCGCGCAAAAAATATTTGTACGTGGCATTGAAGATTCAATGTTAAATGTCACTGTAGATGGTGCCCCGCAGACAAGTACATTATTTCACCATATAGGTCGTGTGGCTATTGAACCTGAATTGTTGCGTAGTGTTGAAGTACAAGCTGGGGCTGGTGAAGCAACTGCGGGAAGTGGTGCAGTTGGCGGTGCAATTCGTTTCAAAACAAAATCAGCAGATGATCTGCTTAGTGAAAGCGAGCAGTTCGGCGGTATACTTAAAGCTAGTTACTTCTCGAATGAAGGTCACAAAGAAAGCATCTCTTTATTTGGCCGCGTGACTGAGTCTGTCAATGTTCTGGCATCGTATGTAAATGTTAGTCGTGAAGATATGGAAGACGGTGATGGAGAAGAAATTCCTGGAACCGGGGCAGATCAAACTTTAGGATTTGTTAAGGTCAACGCTGAACTAACTGAAAACCAAACATTAACAGTTAGTTATGAGAGAAGAAAAGAAGAAGGTGAGTTTGGAAAACAAACTAACTGGGCACCTTTAGAGACAGATCCTTTGTTTGATTCTTGGGGCGAGCGTGAAACATTTGTTATCAATCATGCATGGTACCGTAGTGATTTAATTAATCTTGAGACCACGTTATATCAAACTGAATCATCATTTAAACGAGAACTTTACACATGGGATGCATCAATTAAAACGACAGGTTTTGATTTTCGCAACATCTCAGACTTAGGCTCACACTCAATAACTTATGGTATAGAGCAAAAGGTGGATGAAGTTGACTCTCAATCATATGAAGACTTTGGTGGGATTTTTGATGAAGAAGGCACTGTAACAGGACTTTATTTACAAGATCATTGGCAGCTCACAGATGCTTTATTACTCAGCCTAGGTGTACGCTATGATGCTTATGAACTTGACCACAAAGGTGAAGAGGCTAACTGGATTAAAGTTGATGGTGTTTGGGTCGTTGAAACTGACACAAATGGCAACCCTATTACCTCATCAAGTGAATACTCTACAGATAAGCAAGATGGTTTTAGTGGTAACCTAGGCTTCACCTATCAGTTTAATGAAAGCATTAAACTGACGGCGGGTTATGCGCAAGCACTCAGAGGTCGTCAAGTCGCAGATGCATTTACTGTGGGTGAATTAACTCCTAACCCAGCTCTGGAGCCGGAAGAGGTTGAAAATGCCGAGGTTGGTTTAGAATATAATGATGGAACTTGGTTATTTGAAGCGTCTGTATATCAAAGTACTATCAATGATGTGGTATTCGATAAATTTAAAGGTCGGGAAGGTGTTTTTTATGAAAACATTGGCGATCTTGAAACACAAGGTGTTGAGCTTGTAGCAGGTTATCAAGCGGATAACTTTGATATTATCATTAGTTTTAACCATAACGACGTTGAGCTTAATAATACTCAATTTGTATGGCCCGATACAAATACGGACTCAGGGTACAGTGTAGTTGAGTTGGATGGTATTGAACTTGCGGCGTATGAGTATGGCGGTTTAGGTAATGCGGTTGGTGACTCAATTAATGTTAACTTTAATTATCAAATTAGTGATGATTTAAAATTTGGCATTAACTATCAGAACGTTGCAAGCTTAAATAATATTGAAGTTTTTCATCGCTCGATGGAACTTGGTTGGGTTAGTGAGTTAGAAACGATCAATAAACCTGGCTATGATCTGGTTGATGCTTATGTGAGTTATGAGCCGTTTGAAAGTTTGCGATTAGATATATCTATTCAAAACTTATTCGATGAATCTTATCGTAGTCATGGTAGTGTCGCTGATTACGGCCACATCCCAGGATACGAAAGCGTGGTGGGCATAAAAGAACAAGGCCGCGATATACGTTTAAGTGCTTCATATCGTTTCTAAATTAATTTCTTGATATTTACATATTGAAGTTATTTAGTTCACATAGCTGCACTGTGTTTTTCTAGTACAGTGCAGTACCTCATTTCATTTATTTTTAAAATACCGTCAATGAAAAAAATATCTGATCACACACTTGCTATGCAGGTCATCTTTCGCGTGCTTCTATCGTTAGTTGGAGGCTACTACCTATCTTATTTATTTGCCGTGTTTGTTGCGGATGTTGTACTCGATGGTCGAGTGGATGATATTGCGGCAGGTATGATGCTGAGTTTTATCGTCTATACCATTGCTGTAATTGTTGTTTTTTCTGTAAAAACCTCATTAAAAGCAGCTCTTTTCATTATGCTGTCTTGTGGAACCTTTTTAAGCATAAACTTGTTTTTTCAAGGTGGAGGTAACACATGAAAGGACGATTTAGGCAATCAATGAATTGGTTGCACACTTGGGCAGGCTTCTCATTTGCGTGGTTACTTTATTTTATTTTCGTTACCGGAAGTTTGGGTTATTTTGAAAATGAAATAGATCGCTGGATGAAACCTGAACTTGCAATTACCAATCAAGATATCGCTGATGAAATTGTATTGAACATTGCTGAAAAAGAATTACATCAACATGCCAAAGAAGCATCACAATGGTACATCAGCTACCCAAGTTCACGCGATCCGTATATTGAAATTTCATGGTTACAACTGGCAGATCCTAACTTAAATATTCCGAGGCAATGGCACGAAAAGAATATTGATCTCCTAAATAGTGAAATACGAGAAGTTCGAAATACAAGTGGAGGCGAAACATTATATCGCTTGCATTATAATTTGCATTACATGCCGTTAGTCGCAGGCTATATATTAACTAGTGTCGGTACTATGTTGATGTTAATAGCACTTGTTACGGGTGTAATTATTCATAAAAAAATATTTCTAGAGTTTTTCACTTTTAGAAGTAACAAAGGTTTACGTTCTTGGCTTGATATTCACAATGTTTTTAGCGTCTTGCCTTTGCCTTTTCATTTGATGATAACTTACAGTGGCTTAGTTTTGTTAATGAGTGTTTCTATGGCGCCTGTTATTGAAAGTACCTTTGGTGAAGGAAGAGCAAAGCATCGAGAATTTTATGATTTAGCACAACTAGAATTAACTGATACTCAACGTATCGACTTTGCATCTCAAACTTTATCATTAAGCGCCGTCTTAGCCGATGCCAAAACACGTTTTGGAAATAAAAACATTAGCTATTTGGGAATAACAAATAGAGATACAGCGTCACCAACTTATGAAGTTTGGTTTGAAGCAGGCAAGGGTATCGAGTATGCCTCACTAGTTACGTACAGTTTAAGTGAAAGGTATATTGAAATGACCCTTCAGCAAGGAAAAGCAGGCGCTGCAGCAAAAGTATATGATATTCTTGAACATTTACATGAAGGGTTATTTGCAGGGCCTTATTTACGCTGGTTGTATTTTATTTCCGGCTTATTTGGTGCTGGAATGGTCGCTTCAGGTGCCATTATTTGGTTAAAGAAAAAGCAATCTAAGGATACGGATACCCTTCCTTTACTGTCGCGATTAAATGCAGGTTTTATAGTCGGGTTGCCAGTTGGTGTGGCATGCTATTTTATAAGCAACCGCTTACTCCCAGTAGGCTTTGTTGATCGTGCTGAATGGGAAATGCATAGCTTGTTTATCGCTTTAGCGAGCTGTTTATTATTCAGTCTGTTTTACAAAAGGGCGAGTTTATGGCCAAAACTTTTGTATGTCGCCGCATTCTCTTACATGCTTATTCCGCTAATAAATGCATTAACAACCGATCATAATCTTTTGGTTAGTTTCTTCAATCAAGATTGGCTGATGTTAGGGTTTGATATCTCAATGTTAGTTACAGCAGTATTACTTCTTATATCAGCTATTACTGTGGGTAGAAAGGAGCAGGTATGTTAATTTTGTTAGAGTTTATTTTGGTAACTTTAGGTATTGTTTATTTAAGCTTTACAATCACAAAAAACTATACTCTCGTTTTTTTTAAAAGGCGGCCAAATAGAATTACTCGTTATTTAGTGGCTGCATTTGGTGCGGGGTTTATGCTTGCTGCAATCATTTTTGCTTTATTTATTTGGGGAACCGCACTTGGGTTTGTGTATTGGTTTGCAACCATAACATTTAGCGCTAGCTTGTGTGTGTTAGCGCTAAGTTTTAAACCAAAAGTACTGCGACATTTCTTATTAAGTTAATGATCAATCTTAAATTATACCTAGAGCAGCTGGTCATTAGTTGCTCTATCAACCATCAGTAATTTAAAATTAACTATTTTACAGACAAGTCGTACTTTGCCACTACGTCATCAATATAACGATGGCGTAAGGTATTTTTACCTTCGTTGCCCGTACCATGGCTTAACGCGCGATTTATTAGTTTTAGTGCCTTATGCAAGCTTTGACGTTCATCCATGTTTAAACCTGTTTTAGTGCGCATTTCAGTAATATCATCAATCAATAACTTGGCCACATCTAGCTGAACGGCTTCTTCAACTAAGCCATTTTGTGTGAGCACACCGTATTTACTGCATAAAAACTGTTGCCAAACTTGCTGTAAGTGCTCGTCAATTTCACTGCCAAATAATTCTTCATTGATAGCAAAGCCTTGCTCGGCAAGCTTACTAAGTTGATTCGAATATTGCTGAGCAAAATAATTAAACGCTTGGCAGGATGAGGTTATGTCATGTTTGATAATTAATTGCCCCCAACTAGCGGCGCCACGAGGGTAATAGTCTTGATATTCTTCGCATTGATAAATGCCCGAATACGAACTGCATTCTAATTGACTCTGCAAACAGTAACTCGGTTTTGGAAATAAACTACTTTGTTGCCATGCCGATAGCGTTTCCTCATCAATTGATAGGGTATGGCACAGCTCTTCGGTAGTATAAAAGTAGGTTGCCAAAAATTTAGAAAGTTGCATTATCAAATACTCACAATAAATACTGTTAATTTATACAGTGCTTGATTTTGGCTTAACTTTGATTTTTTCTCAAGTATTTTTATTTATTGCAGCTCATTACTCGGAAAATGCCTGTGTTTATGATACAACTAGCGCAAATTTTCCAAACATTAAAAAAGTTATGCGCAACCTAGAAACAATTAAACAAGCAAGTTTGATCACCGCTATAAAAACACCGTATTTAACTAATGGTGACATTGATCTTGCATGTTATGACGACCTTGTTGAGCAGCAAATTGCAGCTGGTGTTGATGGCATCATCGTCGGTGGTACTACAGGTGAAGGCCAATTAATGAATTGGGAAGAACACTTAATGCTAATTGCACACAGTGTTAGTAAATTCTCTGATCGTTTATTAATTGTTGGTAATACAGGTAGCAACAACACGCGTGAAGCGATTAAAGCAACCCAGTATGGTTTTGCCACCGGTATGGATGCCGCGCTACAAATCAACCCTTATTACGGGCGCACGTCACTGGCGGGTGTGAAAGAGCACTTTAACCGTTTACTTGATATTGGTCCTGCGTTTATCTACAACGTAGCAGGTCGTACAGGCCAAGATTTAACACCAGATATCATTGAGCCACTCGCTAAGCACGAAAACTTTATCGGTGTAAAAGAGTGCGGTGGCAATGAGCGTATTGCTCATTATGAACAGCAAGGTATTGCTTGTTGGTCTGGTAATGACGATGAAGCACATGATGCACGGCACATTCATAATGCTCACGGTGTTATTTCGGTTACATCTAACATTATTCCAGGCTTATTCCGTCAGTTAATGGATGAGCAAAATGATGCACTTAATGCAAAACTGCAGCCACTTATGGGCTGGCTATTCTGCGAACCTAACCCAATCGCGATTAATACGGCGCTGATGATGACAGGCGCGGTAAATCCTGTGTTCCGTCTTCCTTATGTGCCACTAACAAGTGCTCAGCAAGAAATCGGTTTAGGTTACATTAACGAACTTGATGTTGCTGATATAGTAGGCGAAAAAGCTCAACTTTTAGACGAAAAAGACGTTATTTTACGATAAAGATGAATGGGTGCTTAATTTCACTACAATTAAGCACCATTATTTTACTTTTTTATACCTTATGGGTAAAATTAGCAATCGTTTGGCGCTAAAAGAATAATATTTGTGAAATTTGTTGTTAATAATTTGTGTGTATGGGTTGCGCCCGAGCAACAAATTGCAGAATTAAGCCATCTTGATCACCCTGACCTTGATTTAAGCTGGGTTGCACCAATGCAGCGCCGCCGTCTAAGCCCGTTTATGAAAATGGCACTTCATACTATGCATCAAGCGCAAGGTGAGCATCAGCAGTTAGCCGTTAATTTTTCATCTCGTCATGGCGACTTACCTAAAACAGCGCAACTATTGCATTCACTTGTTGAACAAGAACCGCTTTCTCCGACCGCATTTGGTTTGAGTGTACATAATGCTGCAACAGGCTTGTTCTCGATTATTGCAAAAAACAAAGCCCCGATGAATGCCATAGCAGGTGGTCAAGACAGCATTATTTCAGCCATGATTGATGGTTTTGCACGTGTCCAGAGTGGTGTTGAGCAGCAAATTTTAATTGCCCATGCCGAAAGTGTATTACCTGATGAATACTTACCATTTAGCGATGAGCAACAAATTGCTCATAGTGTGTCGTTCATATTATCCAAAGTTCAGGTAGACAAACCGTATTTTGAATTAACACAACTTCCTGAATCTGAACACTCTCAAAGTGACTCGTGTTTACCCTTGAGTCTACAGTTAGCAGCTGCTTTAGCAAGCAAAGGATCACAATCGCTGCTGACACATCAACAATCAGCTTGGATGCTACAGTACCATGGTGGCTAATTTATATAAAAAGCTGAACAAAATTTGGCGTGTATTAGCAACTGGTTTTTGCTTTGCTGTTTTTGGGTTTGGCGGTATTTTACTTACCTTGTTGATTTTACCTATTCAACGATTTTTGGAACCTTGTGAATTTAAACGTAAGCAGAAAGCCCGTTTAACTGTTCACTATAGTTTTAAATTCTTTGTTGCTTTAATGCATTACACCGGTGCTATCCATTTTTCTGTGCAAGATAAACAGAAATTTCATGATCTTAAGGGGCAGCTAGTGCTTGCCAATCACCCCTCATTAATTGATGTTGTAGTGCTGATATCTGTGATTAAAAATGCTGATTGCGTGGTCAAAGCACACTTATTTAAAAATCCATTTATGCGCGGCGTAATTAAAGGCACAGGTTATATTAGTAATGAAGATCCACAAGAGTTACTGAATGAATGTGAAGCGTCACTCGCTGCTGGAAATAATCTGATTATCTTTCCTGAAGGCACCCGCACAACCCCAGGTGAACAGTTAAAATTTAAGCGTGGCGCTGCGAATATTGCTGCGCGTTGTAAAGCCCCTATAACCTCAGTGCTGATTAGTATGAAACCCAGTACTTTGACCAAAGGCACACCATGGTATTGCGTTGCCGCAACAAAAGCGCATTTTGAGATGCGCTTTGCCACTGACCGATTTACGTTTAACGATACATTTAATAATGAACAACCCGCTATGCAAGCACGACAATTAACCCGTGATTTGCAACATTACTTTTCAGAGGAACTCAGGCACCTATGACTGAACTAAAGAACCAAATAAAACAATTAATCATTAGCAGCTTAGATCTTGAAGATATTACCGTGGATGATATTGAAAATGACCAGCCTCTATTTGTTGATGGTTTAGGCCTAGATAGCATCGATGCGTTAGAGCTTGGCTTAGCCATTAAAAAAGAGTTTAACGTTAAAATTGACGCAAACTCAGAACAAACAAAAGCCCATTTTGCATCAGTAGATGCACTGGCAGAATTTATTAACCAACACCAATCATAATACAGACTTAGAAGTAGGAATAAGCATGAAAACCGCTGCTGACATTTACAACGTTTTACAGGGCATTTTAGTAGATGAATTTGAGATTGATGCTGATGATATCAGCCTAGATGCGCACCTGTATCAAGACCTAGATCTTGATAGCATTGATGCTGTTGATTTAGTTGTAAAACTACGCGAAATCACTGGCAAGAAAATTGAGCCAGATGCATTTAAACAAGTGCGTACTGTGCAAGATGTTGTAAATGAAGTAGAAAAACTCGTTTCATAAACATTACTATGCTCAAAGCGATAACCACAACACTGCTTTTAGTGTGCTTATCTTTATACCCATTTATTGTGTATTTTGGATTACAGCATATCTCAATAAGGCAAGTGAGCTTGGTACTGATGGTATTGTTAGGTCTAAGGCTTTTGCTGAGCAAAAAGCTGCTCACATCTATGCCATGGATAAAGCCAGCCTCTATTTTGGCTATTATCGCTTTAGCAACAACGCAGTTTTTTAACAATGATCTGGGCTTGAAACTTTACCCGGTCATTATAAATACAGTAATGGCCATAACCTTTGCTTATTCGCTGAAAAGTGGCCCAACAGTCATTGAGAGTTTTGCTCGAATTAAAGAGCCTGAGCTTGATGAAAAAGGGGTTAATTACACGCGCCAAGTTACTAAAGTATGGTGCGCGTTTTTTATTATTAATGGCAGTATTGCGTTATACACTAGCCTATTTACTTCGTTACAGACATGGACACTGTACAACGGACTAGTAGCCTATATTTTGATAGCTCTCTTGGGCCTTGTGGAATGGCTTGTTAGACAAAAGGTTAAAAATAATGGTATCGAGTAACCTGAAATTTCACCCAGATGCTGCATTTATTATTGCAGGGCAGCCAATAACACACACACAGTTTTTTGCTGATATTGCCGCTTATCAAAGTAAGCTTACGGCGCTTAAAGCTGGCAGTCATGTGGTATTATTCCACCCCGATACCTACCTATTTGCAGTTCGCTTATTTGCCTTAGCCTGTAGTGGTCATAATGTTATTCTTCCGCCTAATGGTCAGCACGAAACCTTAAGTTTATTGCTTGCTCAGTCTGCTTTTTTTGCAGGCGATGCGACCAATATCGATGATGATGTGCTATTTACCAACCTTGAACTCAGTCTGGGTCACACGCCTTTGCAAACTAACCGTTTACAATGGCCAACAAACACAGCGGTTATATTTTATACGTCAGGCTCATCAGGACAATCTAAACCGATAGTAAAACCGTGGCGGGTATTAAATCGAGAGCTTGCAGTACTTTCAATGTCATTTGACTTACCCAGCCAATTTACGTTTTTAGCAACTGTTTCGCATCAGCATATTTACGGTTTATTGTTTCGCTTACTTTGGCCGTTGGCGAAAGGCCATATAATTGATAGTGAACAAATTCAGTATCCTGAACATATTGCGCAAAGGCTAAAAAATATTCGTTATGCAGCGCTCGTTTCAAGCCCTGCGCAACTTGGTCGTTTATGCGCTGATAATGTGTTAATTCCTGAGCGCGACAAAATTAAATGGTTATTTTCCTCTGGCGGACCACTCAATAATGAGCATGCCGAAACTTTATTTAACCAGTTAGCTCGCCCAGCTACCCAAGTATTTGGTAGTACCGAAACCGGCGGTATTGCTTATCGACAAGTTACACAAGCCGCGGTTGATGTACCATGGCAGCCGTTTAATGGTAATTTTTTATCGCTGAATCATGAAGGACGCTTGATGCTAGATTCTGCGATTTTAGAGCAATCAAATTTCCCTTTAGACGATAGAGCACTCGTTCATAAAAATGGTCAATTTAAACTGTTGGGCCGTATAGACAGAACGATAAAAATTGAAGAAAAACGTTTGAATCTAGATGAGCTTGAGAGTTATCTGCAAAGCCATGACTGGGTAAAAGAAGTTAAAGTGGTGGTTATTCCAGCTAAGCGCGTGCAAATTGGTGCGGTGGTTGTACTCAGTGATGAAGCTAATAAAGAGCTTGAACAGCAGGGTAAACTGGCAATTAACCGCACATTACAAGCGCACCTCTCAAACCGCTTTGAACGTATTTGCTTACCACGCAAATGGCGCTATATCGATGCACTTCCTTTTAACAGTCAAGCTAAATTAAGTTTAAAAACATTGGAGCAGTATTTTGCCAAGTCTGAATAACGTGACCCCAGAGGTGGCCGTTTTATCACAAACAGAAACTAGCGTGAGTTTAGCGTTAACCATTGCGGCTGATTTAGATTATTTTCGCGGCCACTTTCCAGATGCACCAATTTTAGCAGGCGTAGTACAGCTGGATTGGGCAGTAAAATATGCTCAGCAATATTTGGGTTTTGGCAAATTAGTACAAGATTTAGAAGTGTTAAAGTTTCAGGTGGTAACAACCCCCGATATGACGGTAAACCTAACTCTTGAGCGCAATGCAAAAGGCAAGTGCCTGTTTAGCTATCACTCAGACAAAGGCCAACATGCATCCGGTCGAATAGTATTTTGTGATTAAGCCATGAACCAGTTTTGCATTGTTATTCCTAATTACAATCACACTCATGCTATCGCTGCAGTACTCGATGAGCTAAAAGAGCTACAGCTGCCGATAATCATGGTTGATGATGGCAGTGACGCTGATGCCAAGCAAGTATTTGCAGAGCTTGACGCGCAGTACGATTTTTTAACCTTGATAAGCCACGTTCAAAATCAAGGTAAGGGTGGGGCAGTTCAAACTGGCTTGCTGGCTGCCTACCAGCAAGGGTTTAGCCATGCCATTCAGGTTGATGCTGACGGCCAGCATTCGTTAGCAGATATTAGTAAGTTGATTGAACTCAGCAATGCATCACCTAACAAGGTGATCAGTGGTTGTCCAATTTATGATAGCTCCGTGCCTAAGCACCGTTATTTAAGTCGTTACATCACTCATTTTTGGGTTTGGGTAGAAACACTCAGCTTTGATATTGTTGATTCAATGTGTGGTTTTCGGGTTTATCCCTTAACAGCCGTTGAGCAATTAATGGCTAAGCAAACGCTTGGCAAGCGCATGGACTTTGATATTGAAATTTTAGTCAGGCTTTATTGGCAAGGTGTTAAAGTCACGTTTTTGCCAACCCAGGTTATTTACCCTGAAAATGGCGTATCTCATTTTCGAGCTTTACACGATAACGTGGGAATTTCGTGGCTGCATACGCGTTTATTCTTTGGTATGTTGCTACGCTCTCCCAAGCTACTTTGGCGTAAGGTGGCTGGCTAATGGCTGTAAAGCACTGGTCAAAAATGCAAGAACGTGGCAATCGCTTTGGCATGCAAATATTGCTCGTGTGCTATCGCGTATTTGGTCGTAAAGGCTTGTGGTTGGTGTTGTTTCCGGTGGTGTTTTATTTGTTTTTAACAGGCAAAACTGCCCGTCAAGCGTCACATGCATTCTTAACCCAAGCGCGTAAAGTGAATGGCAATAACAAAGCGGTTACTTGGCGCGATAGCTTTCGTCATTTTCGCTGCTTTGCTGACAGCGCCTTTGACAAAATAGATGCATGGCTTGGACGAATTCAGCAACATAATATTCTTTACACCAACGAAGCGCTGTTTAAACAACTCGATGAGCAACAGCAAGGGGCTATTTTTATTGGCTCACACCTTGGCAATTTAGAGGTGTGTAGAGCCCTTAGCCAACACCGAAACAGTAAAACGATCAATGTATTGGTGTTTACGCATCATGCTGTTGAATTTAATAAATTACTGAAAAGTATCAATCCGGATGTTGCAGTAAACCTCATTCAAGTAACCGATCTTGGCCCAGATATGGCAATTATGCTCAAAGAAAAAGTAGAGCAGGGTGAAATTGTGGTGATTGTCGGTGATAGAACCAGTACCACCACCGCAGGAAGAGTTATTGAAGCGGACTTTTTAGGTAAGCCAGCCCCTTTTTCACAAGGGCCATTTATTTTAGCTGCGCTGTTAGATTGCCCGGTGTTTCATCTGTTTTGTTTAAAAGATAAAAAGCAAAATGGCGAGACATGTTACCGCGTGATTTTTGAAAAATACGCCGACAAACTCGTTTTACCGCGTAAAACGAGGCAACAAACATTACAACAAATTGTTAGCGATTATGCGCAAAGGCTCAGTTTTTATGCTGCGGCCTATCCGTATCAATGGTTTAATTTTTATGATTTTTGGCAAAATGACGAGCAAGTGTCTCGTAGTCAAAACAAGGAGAACTAAGGTGTCAGAGCACTCGACTACCGTATTTGGCCAACAGCGTTTATCAATCGAAGATATTGTTCATATTGCATTAGAGCAAGGTGCTGTAGCGTTAACATCAGATCGTCAATTTGCGAATAAAATAGACAGCGCCGTCGCGTTTTTAGATAAGTTGCTTGAAGACGATGGCGTGATATATGGCGTAACCACAGGTTATGGCGACTCGGTAACCGTAAAAGTGCCACTTGATTTAGTTAATGAATTACCACTGCATCTTACTCGTTTTCATGGTTGCGGCCTTGGTGATGTGTTTAATCAAGTCCAAGGGCGCGCTATTTTAGCGACTCGTTTAACTTCGCTTTCACAAGGGTATTCTGGCGTTAGCTGGGAGATGTTGAATTTATTACGTGACTTTTTAAATCACAATATCGTACCGGTGATCCCACAAGAAGGGTCAGTGGGAGCCAGTGGTGATTTAACGCCACTTTCGTATGTAGCCGGTGCTATGGTTGGCGAGCGCGATGTGTATTACAAAGGCGAAATTAAAAACAGTCTAGAGGTGATGCAAGAACTTGGCTTACAGCCATTAAAGCTACGCCCGAAAGAAGGGCTAGCAGTCATGAATGGCACTGCTGTGATGACAGCTTTGGCATGCCTTGCTTATGATAGAGCTGATTACCTAGCTAAACTGACCAGCCGTATAACAGCCCTTGCAAGCCTTGCATTAAAAGGCAACAGTCATCACTTTGATGATATTTTGTTTTCGGTGAAGCCACATCCAGGGCAACAGCAAGTAGCTGCATGGATCCGTGGAGACTTAAACCATGTAGAACACCCTCGTAATGCTGACCGCTTACAAGATAGGTATTCAATTCGCTGTGCTCCACATGTTATTGGTGTGCTGCAAGATAGTTTGCCGTGGTTTAGGCAAATGATTGAAAATGAACTAAATTCGGCAAATGATAATCCAATCATCGATGGCGAAGGTGAACACGTATTGCATGGTGGTCACTTCTATGGCGGTCATATTGCAATGGTTATGGATAGCATGAAAACCGCTGTTGCTAATTTAGCCGACTTAGCAGACAGACAAATCGCATCCTTAGTTGATACGCGCTATAACAATGGTTTGCCTTCCAATTTATCGGCGAGTAATGATGAACGCCGTTACATTAACCATGGTTTTAAAGCGGTCCAAATTGGTGCCAGTGCATACACGGCTGAAGCATTAAAACTAACTATGCCAGCAAGTGTATTTTCTCGTTCAACCGAGTGTCACAACCAAGATAAAGTGAGCATGGGAACCATCGCTGCACGAGATTGTTTGCGTATATTGCAACTTACCGAGCAAGTGGTTGCTAGTACCTTGCTTGCAAGTGTTCAAGGTTTGCGTTTACGTATTAATAGTGGCGAGCTTGAGTTTGCTAGTTTAACCCCTGATGTACAAAGTATGTATCAAGACATTAGCGAGTTTTTCCCGCTGCTTGATGAAGACCGTCCTCTAGAGGCTGTTCTTCGTTTTACAGTTGACGCTATTCAAACAAAACGTTGGAGTTTATATGCATAGTCGTGGCTCGTTGCTGAGCACTCATGTTGAGATTGAAATTCCTTTTCATGATTGCGATCCAATGAATGTGGTATGGCATGGTAATTACCCGCGCTATTTAGAAGTCGCGCGCTGCGAATTACTGCGTTTGTTTGATTATGATTATGTGCAAATGCAAGAATCTGGCTATGCTTGGCCGATTATTGACATGCATATTAAGTACGTCGGCTCAGCATTGTTTACACAAAAAATCCGCGTTGATGCCTACTTAAAAGAATATGAAACACGATTACGTATCGATTACCTCATCACTGATTGCGCTACAGGTAAAAAGTTAACCAAAGCAACGACTATCCAAGTTGCGGTTGATATAGAGAAAAAAGAAATGCAGTTTGTTTCGCCGCCTGTGCTACAAGAAAAACTTCAAAAGGTGATTTAATGCGATTAAGCGTGTTGTTACTGAGTGTACTAGTTTTTTTTCCTGTGTTTGCATCGAGCGCAGTGACAGAGCAAGGCACATTTAGCCAAGAAAAGCATTTTAAAGGGTTTAGTAAACCTTTTATATCAACAGGTTCGTTTGAACTTGCTGAAGATGGCCTCACTTGGCAGGTTGAATCTCCGGTTAAAAGCACGCTATTAATCAAGCAAGGGCAAGTATATACCCTTAACGCTAAAGGTGAGCCGCAGCTACAAAAAGGCGCTGAGCCTTACGTTAATTTACTGCAAGCGATTTTAAAGCATGATGAAGTGGCACTTGCTGAGCAATTTACGATGACAGATCATGCAGAGCCCGGTTGTCAGACTTTATTGCCTAAAGATGACTTGCTAAAACAGCTATTTAGTCAGTTCGAATTATGTGTAGCAGCAAAGCAAGTGAGCCGTGTGCGTCTTCAAGAAGCAAATGGTAACTTTACGGTATTACGCTTTGCGTATCCTCAAATTGAGCAAAAACAGTGAAAGCATGGGGCCTAACGCTTGCTTGGCTGAGCCTATTAGTTAGCGCCTTAGTGGTTGTTTTTATTCTAAAACAGCCTACGTTGAATAATGATATTTTGGCTCTGTTGCCAAAGTCAGAACCGCGTTTACAGCAAGTCGAAGAACACTTTTTTGCGGCTAATAAACAGCAGTTGAGCTTTTCTTTTCGTGGTGAGAATGCAGTAAAAGCTTATGATGATTTAGAACAGTGGCTTTCTAGCAAACATATTGAGCCTCGTTTTAAGTTACCAGAAATATCCCAGTTGGCAGCATTTTACGGTCAGTACGCTGGGCATTTAGTGTCCGAGGAATATAAGCAAGCGATTGGCGACGCTAATCGCTTTCAACAGTATTACTTTAGTCAGTTGAGTAAAGTCGCTGATCCTTTTGTTTCAAGTACTATCAACCAAGACCCAACACTTGCTACAGCAGGGTTCCTATCTGAGGCAATGGCGCACATGCAGCAATTTGAGCTGCAAGATGGCCGAATTAACATTAACTATCACGGTGATGAGTATTTAATGTTATTCGTGCAAAGTGCTGACAATGCCTTTTCAATAAATCAATCAATAGCTTTAAGCAATGAGATTGTTGCCTATATCGCTGAGCTTGAAAGCCGCTATCCCGATACACAAATTCGCTATGCCGGAGCTTTATTTCATACCGCAGCAAATGCGCAGCAAGCCAAATTTGAAATGACCTTGTTTGGTTCGGTGAGCTTGCTGGCGCTTATTGTGATGGTGGTGTGGGTGTTTCGCTCGATAAACGCATTGTGGCTGGCTTCTGTAACCGTGATAAGCGCCGCTATTGGCGGCACCATTGCGCTGATCAGTATTTTTAGTCAGGTGCATGTATTAACCATGGTGTTTGCCGTGACACTGATTGGTATTGCCATTGATTATGCATTTCATGGCATGCTTGATTTAACCGAGCAGCCGCAAGGTTTTAGTCAAGGGCTTAAGCTGGCACTGTTGTTGTCGTTACTAACCACCACACTCGGTTACGCGAGTTTGTTTTTCTCACCGGTGCAGTTACTCAGTCAAGTGGGCGTGTTCGTTGTTGCAGGGCTAGTTACAGCTTGGCTTTGCACCCGTATTTTATTGCCTTATTGGCAAGCTGGTTTAACCATTAACACTGCTGCGCATCGATTAGCAAACAGGTTAAGTGGTTATTTAGAACGATTAACGCATTATCGCGTCTCACTCAGCATGCTGATGCTAGTGTTTCTGAGTGCTTTTGCTTTACTAAAACCCCCTGTGATTAATGATGATGTAAAGCTGCTAAATGCAAGTCCTGCTGATTTAATGCAAAACGAAGCGCTGCATATGTCTTTATTAGGTAAAGATAATGGCCAAATCATGATTTTATTTGCCGATAATGCGCAGCAGCTATTAGTACAACAAGAAGCATTAAAAGCAACTATTCGCGGCCTTAATGGCACTGCTGTAATGCTTAGTGACTTAGTGCCTAGTAAACAATTACAACAGCAAAACTACGAGCAACTGCATTCGGCCCAGCAAGCGATGAGTGTGGTTAGCCAAATGACAGGGACGACCGTTGAGCTTTCAACATCAATGCTTGATTTAAACGCGGCACTTAATTCACCGTTAGCGCCGTTAATCGCTAACCAAGTGATCTCAAACAATACACTAACCGCAAGCTGGTTTATGGTAACGGGTGTAAATAAATCCGAGCTGATGGATTTAGCCAACGCTTACCCAGATTTAATTGTTTACGATAAAGTCGCGATGATAAGCGAAGGTTTAAGTCATTACTCAAATTCGTTACTGGTGACACTGGCCATTGCGATGACCTTTGCGTTACTACTCTTTAGCGTTAAATTTGGTTTTAAAACGGCGTGTAAACAAACGTTAGTACTTGTACTAACTACCGCGGCTGTACTGCTACTCTGCAGTGCGCTGCAATCTCAGCTATCGATTTTTAATTTGTTAGGCTGTTTATTGATATTAGCGTTGGCAATCGATTACTTGGTGTTTTATCAGGTCAATAATTTAAGCCCGAGCAATGTACTCGCAATTAGTTTGTCAGCGGCATCATCGATGTGGGTATTTGGCATGTTGGCTGTTTCGAAAACGCCGGCCATTTTCAGTTTCGGATTAACGGTATTAGTGGGGCTAATATGTATCTATATCTTTGCGCCGCTCAGTATTGCATTACCTAAAAATAAGGAAAAATAATAGGTGAATAATCAAGTTCAACAGGCTGATGTTGTTATTATTGGTGCGGGTCCTTCCGGTGCCGTGGCTGCCAGTTTATTGGTGAAAAAAGGTTGGCATGTGGTGGTGTTAGAGCAGCAAACCTTTCCGCGTTTTTCGATTGGTGAAAGTTTATTACCCCAGTGCATGAGCTTTTTAGCTGAAGCAGGCCTTGAGCAAGCGGTGCAAACACAGGCACAATCGCTTAGTTTTCAGTTTAAAAATGGTGCGGCGTTTCAGCGTCGGGGCGACCACACAACAATCGATTTTACCGAGAAATTTAGCGACGGCCCTGGCACGACTTTTCAGGTAAAACGCGCTGACTTTGATAAGTGCTTAGCCGATGGTGCCATGCAGCAAGGGGCTGAAATACGTTACCAACATAGCGTGTTAGCGTTCACCGATTGTGAGGATGGCGCTTTACTTGATGTTACGGATGAAAACCAGCAGCGCTATCAAATTAAAGGGCGCTTTGTCCTTGATGCCAGTGGTTTTGGTAGGGTATTACCTCGCTTACTTGATTTAGAGTCAGCATCAAATTTCCCTGTACGTTGGGCTTTTTTCAGCCATTTTAAAGATAATATTAGCGATCCCCTGTTTGACCGTGAAAAAATCTTAATTAATGTTCATCCAGAGCATAAAGATATTTGGTATTGGCTGATCCCATTTAGTGATGGTACGGCAAGCATTGGTGTGGTTGGTAAACCAGAGCAGCTTGAGGATAAACAACCACTCGCCGGTTTAAATGAATTTATAGAACAAGATAGTTATTTAAGTGGGTTATTAGCCAATCGAGAAGCTATTGGCGAAGCGCGTGCCATAAAAGGCTATTCGGCTAATGTGTCGAGCTTGTATGATGAGCATTTTGCACTACTTGGTAATGCTGGTGAGTTTTTAGATCCGGTGTTTTCATCTGGGGTGACGATTGCATTAAAATCGGCTTCATTGGTTGCTCCTTTAGTTGATAGCTACTTACGTGGTGAGCAAGTTGATTTCAAAAACGATTACAGTGAGCCTTTGCAACAAGGGGTTAATTGCTTTAGAACCTACGTCAGTGCCTGGTATGATGGCTCTTTTCAGGACGTGATTTTTTACAGTGAGAAAAATCAACAAGTGCGTGAGATGATCAGTGCTATTCTTGCGGGTTATGCATGGGATTTACAAAACCCATTTGTAAAACAAAGCAACAAACGCTTAAATACACTAGTTGAATTATGTCGCGATTAACACGCTCTTTGCTTTTAACCTTGAGCATATTAGTGGCAAGTTGTGCCAGTGAATTTGCAGTAAAAACGGGCGTTGATTTAGCGCCAAATGCAGGGATTTATTTGCTTGATCCACCGCCATCATTAGTTGCCGATAATTGGCAGCAAGTACTTGAAGTACACCATGGCGATGAGCAGCATACATTACTAGCGCAGCTGAGTTTAAACAGTGAAACGGGTATTAACTTGGCTGTTATGACGGCTCAAGGTATGCCGATATTTCAGTTAGAAAAAGCGCTACTAGGGCCGATTAAAAGCGAAAAAATGCTCCCTATCAACGCGGTTGATCCTCGCTATATTCTTGCTGATATCATGTTAGTACACTGGCCGGTTACTGTGCTTAACTCGCAACTGTATGGTTTGAGCTTGGTTGAACAAGGCTCAACGCGACGCTTATATCAAGGTGAACAGTTAATTAGTGAAATTCGCTATTTAGACGGTGTAACAGAACTTGTAAACTTTCAGCGAGATTACAAAATTAAATTTCAAAGGGTTAATTGATTATGCCATTTTGGCTTAACGACTTAGGTATTGTTAGTGCATTGGGGGTTGGTCATCAACAAACAATGCAAAGTATCAGCTTGCAACCTAAACAAACACTCACAGAGGTGACGTCGCTTGCATTTGAGCAGCGCCCAACGTTTGTGGGTTTGGTTAATGAACTGCCATTAACCGCATCAATGCGGTTTTATCAGCTAATCGATTTAGCGCTGGCGCAAATTACTGACACATTGACAGGCATAAACATTCCGAGTAGCCGTATTGCTGTGGTTATTGGTACCAGTACTGCTGCAATTCAAGAAGGTGAAAGAGGCCGAATTGCCCATGCAGCGAAGGGAAAGTGGCCAGAGGAATTTGATTATTACGACCAAGCACTCGTTGCACCCGCCAATTATATTGCCAAAAAACTCGCTGCGAAGGGGCCAAGTTACAGCATTTCAACTGCGTGTAGTTCAAGTGCCAAGGCGCTTATTAGTGCGCGCGCCTTACTCAGTGCCGATTTAGCCGATGTAGTAATTTGTGGTGGGGTAGATAGCTTGTGCCAACTTACTATCAATGGCTTTGATTCGTTATCTTCTATTAGCGATGAAATTTGTAAGCCGTTTAGTGGCGACAGAGCTGGTATCAATATTGGTGAAGCCGCAGCGTTATTTATTATGAGTAAAGAGCAGCACACAAAACAAAGTATTGCCTTTTTAGGTGGTGGTGAAAGCTCTGACGCTCACCATATTTCAGCACCGATTGCAGACGGTTCTGGTGCAATCGCAGCTATGACAATGGCATTGCAAGACGCGAATTTAACACCTTCAAATATCGACTACATTAATGCCCATGGAACAGCCACACCGCAAAATGATGCCATGGAATCTCTGGCAATCAGTGAGGTATTTGGCAAAAATACTAAAGTGAGCTCTTCTAAACATTTGACCGGCCATACTCTAGGTGCTGCAGGTGCCTTAGAAGCGGGCTTATGTTGGCTCTATTTGGCCTACCCGGAATTTAATCAATTAGTATGTAATCAGGTGATAAAAGACGAATCATTGGCTGAAATTGGTTTAATAACACAGCCAGAAAAGGCAGTAATTAACACCTGTTTATCAAATTCGTTTGCCTTTGGTGGCAATAATGTCAGTGTAGTACTAGGACATCTAAATGAATCACTATAAAATTGAGCAAGTCGTCCCTCATAGCGAACCAATGATATTGCTCAATCGCCTATCTAGTTACAGCGAAGAGTCAGGTTGCTGTGAAGTGGATATTAGTTCACAAAGCCCGTTTTATGACGAGAGCTTAAATGGGGTTGCCAGTTATATTGGCTGTGAATATATGGCGCAAACTATCGCAGCTTACGCGGGTGCGCTGGCAAAAGACAAAGGAAATGAAGTACAAATTGGTTTTTTAATTGGCACGCGCAAATATAAAACCTATGCACCGGTATTTAAAAACGAGCAAACGCTTAAAGTCTCGGTGACAAAATTATATCAAGAAGAATCAGGGTTAAGTGTATTTGAGTGTCAAATACACAGCGATGAAACATGCTTAGCAGAAGCAAAAATCAATGTGTTTCAACCACAAGACCCCATGCAGTTTATAAGAGAAAATCAATGACAAAACGTATTTTAGTCACCGGCTCAAGCCGTGGTATTGGCAAAGCAATCGCACTTAGATTAGCTAACGATGGCTTTGATATTGCTGTTCATTGTCGCAGTGGTGTGGCTGAAGCAGAGCAAACCTGTGAAGAAATTAGTGCGCTTGGTCGTCATGCAAGCCTATTGCAATTTGATGTTTGCGATAGAGAACTAGCTAAACAACAAATTGAAGCTGATATTGCCGAGCACGGAGCGTATTATGGGGTGATCTGTAATGCCGGTATCACAAATGATATGGCGTTCCCTGCGATGCAAGGTGATGACTGGGATAAAGTGATCCGCACGGGCCTTGACGGATTTTACAATGTGGTGCATCCAACGGTGATGCCAATGGTGCAAGGTCGTAAAGGTGGCCGTATTGTCACTATGGCGTCAGTGTCGGGGATTGCCGGTAATCGCGGGCAAGTTAACTACAGTGCCGCTAAAGCGGGCATTATTGGTGCGACCAAAGCGCTTTCGCTTGAGCTTGCAAAGCGTAAGATCACCGTTAACTGCGTGGCACCAGGGTTAATCGAAACCGAAATGACAGACGATTTACCGGTTGATGAAATGCTAAAAATGATTCCATTAAAACGTATGGGTTCAGTTAATGAAGTAGCTGGCACTGTGTCGTTCTTGTGTTCCGATGACGCTGCGTATATCACCCGCCAAGTTATTTCTGTGAATGGCGGTATGGTGTAATGAAGCGTGTTGTTGTTACAGGCATGTCTGCCATCACTGCATTAGGTGATACCTGGGGCGAGTTTAAAACCGCTTTGCAAAAAGGTGAAAATGCCGTTCAGTACATGACTGACTGGGATGTGGCGCCAGAACTAAACACTCGACTAGCGGCACCTGTTACTCATTTTACTAAACCAAGTCATTATAAGCGTAAACAAGTTCGCTCAATGGGGCGTGTTGCTATGATGTCGACCCGTACTACAGAGCTTGCTTTAGAAGAAGCTGGGCTATTAGAGCATCCTAGCCTAACCGATGGCTCTACAGGGATTGCTTTTGGCTCGTCAACGGGGTCAACACCACCATTATTGGCTTTTGCAAAAATGATGGAAACCGGCGAAATGACGGGCGTAACGGCCACCAGTTACATCCAGATGATGGCACATACGGCGCCTGTGAATGTGGGTGTCTTTTTTGGTTTAAAAGGTCGCGTGATCACCACCAGCTCTGCCTGTACATCGGGCTCGCAAGGTATTGGTTATGCTTACGAAGCGATTAAGTATGGCCGTCAAAAAGCCATGGTGGCTGGTGGCGCAGAAGAGTTATGCATCACAGAAGCCGCGGTATTTGACACCTTGTACGCGACCAGCACAAAAAATGATGCTGCGAAAAGCACGCCACGACCATTTGATCAAAATCGTGATGGTCTGGTTATTGGTGAAGGTGCAGGCACACTCATTTTAGAAGAGTATGAGCATGCCCTTGCCCGTGGAGCGACCATTTATGCGGAGCTAGTCGGTTTTGGTTGTAACTCAGATGGTCAACATGTGACGCAACCTACCGCAGAAACAATGCAAGTAGCTATTGAAATGGCCCTTAATGATGCACAGCTTACAGCGGATCAAATTGGCTATGTGAATGCTCATGGTACGTCAACAGATCGAGGTGATATTGCGGAGTCTCTAGCGACTTTCAATGCCCTTGGCAAGAAACCTATTAGTTCATTAAAAAGCTATTTAGGTCATACCTTAGGTGCGTGTGGCGCCATTGAAGCATGGGCGAGTATCAATATGATGAATGATGGTTGGTTTGCACCTACTATTAATTTAACAGATGTCGATGCTGAGTGTGCTGACCTAGATTATATCAAGGGCAATGGCCGTGAAATGCAAACAGATTACATTATGAGTAATAACTTTGCGTTTGGTGGTATCAATACCTCGTTAATTTTTAAAAAGTGGCAAGTATGATCAAGCGCTGCATCATAAGTATTTTATTTATTCTAACTTTTAATGCTTATGCTGCAGAAGATAGTGGAGAAAAGGGCACTGCAAAAATGGAGTTCGGTGCAGGCCTTTTTTATGCAGATATCCCGCATTATTTAGGTTCAGATGAAAGTGAGCAATACCTATTGCCTGTGCCTTATTTTCGTTATCAAAGTGACACAATGGCCATAGACCGTAATAGTTTCACTGGCTTTTTGTGGCAGCAAGAAAATCTCCATTTAGATTTATCTGCAAGCGTAGGTCTTGCAGTTGATAGTGAAGACAACAAAGCCCGAGAAGGTATGGATGATCTAGATTGGGTGTTTGAATTAGGACCTTCACTTAATTACTACCTAATAGGTGAACCAAACGCTAAACAGCATTTGTATTTAAGCCTGTTTGCACGCAAAGCCATTGCGACAGATTTCTCTGGTATTGATGATATTGGCTGGCGTTATGGGCCAAGTGTGTATTATCGAGTGCCGATCATCGAAAAAGCGGATTCACAATTTTCATTAGCGTTTCGTGGCAATATCAACTTTGCTAGCGATAAATACCTTGATTACTACTATGGAGTGAGTGACTTACATAGCAATGAAACTCGCCAAGCATACTCAAGTCGTTCAGGTTTTTCTGGTGCTGATGTATCAATTGGGGTACATTTTGACACACCAAAGTATTGGTTAGGTGGTTTTGTTAAATATCACCATCTTGCTAACAGTCAACAAGATGCAAGCCCACTCGTGAAGCAAGATTATAATGTTTCGGTCGGTTTTGGCGTTGCATGGAAATTTTATAGAAGGAATTTTTAAATGAAGTTATTGACCCTTGCATGTGTTTTAGTAGCTTGTTTGTTTTCAGCAAGCAGTTTTGCACGTGATGATTTACAAACGCTACCTGTACAAGCATTACTTGAAACCACCAAAGCGAAACAAGCATTGTTAGATATTCCGCTGTATTTTGCTGATCAAAGTCATAACACGATTAAAAAAACTTATGGTGAAGTGATCACCAACAAGAAAACCAATGCATTTAATTAAACTGACCGAGAAGCGTGTGAGTGGGTAATGCTCAGTGCTTTAAAAGCATTACAAGAGCGTGCTGTCCGTGAAGGCATGAATGCAGTTGTAAATATTCAATCGTATTACAAGAAGCGTGAGTTTGTTAGCCAAACAGAATATCAATGTGGTGCGGGTACGTTTATCGCTGGTGTGGCATTAAAAGGCACTTTAGTTAAGTTATAACTAACTAAAGTCATTTTTTTTCTGTATAATTTGCGACCCTTGATATGATGGCCGCAGGTTATACAGCATGAATTTTAAATCATTTAGTTTTTCTTCTGAGCTTTTACAGGCATTAGAAGAGCTTAACTTCGAAACGCTTACTCCCGTTCAACGTAGTGCAATTCCTGCAGTAAGAAAAGGCAAAGACGTACTCGTTAGTGCGCAAACAGGCACGGGTAAAACCGCTGCATTTGCTTTACCACTTATCCAAAAATTATCAGAATCAACTGTTAGCGAAAATAATGCACCAAGTGCACTAGTGCTTGCACCTACTCGCGAGTTAGCTGAGCAAATTGCTAATAACTTTAAAGCGTTTGCAAAATACACTGAACTCAAAACAGTGTGCTTGTTTGGTGGTATTAATCTAGCGGGTCAAGCTAACGATTTGAAAGCAGGTGTCGATATTGTTGTTGCAACGCCAGGGCGCTTACTTGATCATATTCGTTTAGGTAACATCAGCTTAGCTAATGTTAAGCATTTAGTGCTTGATGAAGCTGACCGTATGCTAGACATGGGCTTTATCAGCGATATGCAAACGGTTATTAATGGCTCTGATGAAGCGCGTCAAATCTTGTTGTTCTCGGCCACTTTCCCTGCGGCAATTAAACAATTTGCGAGTAAAGTACTAAAGCAGCCTGAAATCATTCGTGTCGATCAAACAAACAGTACCGCAGAAACAGTGCAACACGTTGTGTATCCTGTAGAAGAGCGCCGTAAGCAAGAGCTTTTATCTGAATTGATAGGAAAGAAAAACTGGCAGCAAGTACTTGTTTTCGTAAACATGAAAGAAACTGCCGATGAGCTTGTAAAGGAGCTTAACCTTGATGGTATTCCTGCTGTTGTTTGTCATGGTGATAAAACCCAAGGTAACCGCCGCCGCGCTTTACGCGAGTTTAAAGAAGGTAAAGTTCGCGTGCTGGTCGCAACCGAAGTGGCTGCCCGTGGTATTGATATTGAAGGGTTACCACGTGTGATTAACATCGACTTACCTTGGCTTGCAGAAGACTACGTGCATCGTATCGGCCGTACAGGTCGTGCTGGTAAGCCGGGCCAAGCTATTTCGTTTGTGAGCCGTGAGGAAGAAAACACTTTATTCGATATCGAAAAGCTAATTGGACAGCGCATCAAGCGTGTTGTTTTACCAGGTTATGAAGTAAGCAGCCGTGAAGTACTGATTGATAAAATAGGTAAAAAGCCGTCGCATTTACGCCGTAGCCGTACAAATAAGGCTTCAGGTCAGGCAACGGGGGAAGCGCGTGCGAAGAATCGTTCACGTATCGCAAATGTTCGCAAATCTTTGAAAGGCAATAAATTAAGCCTTAAAAAGTAATGAATTTCGATAACAAACGATAAGAGCTTCTATAAAAAAGCCCCATTGCTGTTTGGCAATGGGGTTTTTTTGGCTCTGCTAATCGTACAAATGGAGTATTTTGTTAATTTTTATACAGTTAAATGCAAAATTAGATTAACAAATGTACCTTGATGAATTACAATCGCTTTGAAATCAGTCAAGTAGCGTTTCTAACGCGTTAGTGTCTAAATGGATGTTTATGCAGTACATAAAAAGAATAATAAATAAAATAATCGCCCCTACTTTTTTACTCAGTGTTGCTAGTGTGCCTTTTTCTGCTAATGCATTTGATAAAGCTGAGTTCTCCCTTGCCCATATTAAAGAGTCTATTAGCGTTGATGGTGTGATGGATGAGTCACACTGGCAATACGCCACTAAAGTGCCATTAAAATATCAGAACGAACCAACCGAAAAAGGCACACCGCTCGTGCAAACCGATGCTTACATGTACGAAGATGGCAAGTACTTGTATGTGGGTTTTATTGCAAAAGATAATGATCCTTCGCAAATTCGTGCCGCTCTTCGAGATCGCGACACACTTTGGCAAGACGACAATGTTGCCTTGATGATTGATACTTTTAATGATGAACGAACTGGCTATGAGTTTTATGTAAACCCATTGGGTGCGCAAGGCGATATGCGCATGACAGATATTGATGATTGGGTGGAAGATCCATCATGGGATGCTATTTGGGATAGCGCAGGGCAAATAACAGAGGACGGCTATGTTGTTGAAATGCGTATTCCATTCACTGCACTTCGCTTTCCAAAAGACCAGGCCGAATTAACGTGGAGTTTTGCAGTATGGCGAAATTACCCGCGTGATGTGTATTATCAAATGTCGAACGTTGGTTTTGACCGAGATGTAAAATGTAGCTTTTGTCAGTTTGATAAACTCACAGGTTTTGCCAACATGACAGAAAGCCAAAATATTCAGCTTACTCCCACTTTAACGGCGCTTCGTCATGATAGCAAAGACACAGTGCCGGGTGATTGGCAAAATGGCGATATAGATACTGAAGCGGGCTTGGACTTACGTTGGGGTGTGACGCAAGATGCGGTTATTAATGCCACCATTAACCCTGACTTTTCGCAAGTCGAGGCAGATTCACTTGAACTTGATGTAAATACTACTTACTCAATTTATTATGCTGAAAAGCGTCCATTCTTTTTAGATGGTGCGTCTTATTTTAATACCAGCCAACTAGAGCTTTTATATACGCGAATGATTGCTGAACCTGATGTAGGTTTAAAATTAACAGGTAAAACCGGCGCGCACAGCTATGGCTTTATGTACGCTGATGATCAGAATACCAGTGTTTTACTTCCGACAAATCAAGGATCGGGCTTTGCTAATCTGGCAGATAAAACGCAAGCAGTAGCGGGGCGTTATCAATTTGATATTGGCCAAAAAGGCACAATTGGTGTGATGAGCACTCACCGTGAAAATGATGATTACCATAATACCGTGTTATCGATTGATGGTAGTTATTGGTTTAACCAATCAGATAGTTTGCAGTATCAAGTTGCAAGCACAGATACCACTAACTCAGAATTTTTAGTTGATTATTATGGCGTTGATAAGAATCAATCCGATCAAGTTTATGCTATTGAATTTACTAGAACTAAGCGTGATTACGAAGTCTACGCTAATTACGAAAATATAGGTAAAGAATACCGCTCTGATTTAGGCTACCAAGCTAAAGTTGATTACGAACAAGTACAATTAGGTGGTGGGCAAACTTGGTATCGTGATGCTGATGATGCAATCACAGAGTACAGCTACAATGTAGAGTGGGATAAAACGTGGGCACAAAATGGCGACTTACTCGAAGAAGAATACGATGGCTTTATTACTTTTAAAGGTAAGATGCAGTCGCAAACAGAAATTGGCTTTATTCATCGTAATGAGTTTTATGCCGGCGAGTTCTTTAATCAAAATATAGGCTATATCTACGGTGGTTTTAGACCTATTCGTGATGTGCGGTTCTTATTGTATGCTCAATATGGCAGCAAAATTGATTACAGTAATGCAGCTTTAGGTACCATGGTTCGTATTGAACCTGAGATGACATGGGATATTAACGATCATTGGCAGGTTCAACTAGAGCACAGTTACAGCTATCTAGATAACGAACAAAATGATCGTGTTTATACTGCAAATTTAACTGATTTACGTGTTTATTATAAATTTAATATGCGCTCAATGCTAAAACTCGTTTTGCAGTTTGAAGATATCGATCGAAACAACGAAGCTTATCGATTTGATGTCAGTCAAACTAACCGCGATTATGGCAGTCAGCTGGTGTATTCATACAAAATTAACTCTCAGACGCTGTTTTACTTAGGTTATTCAGACAAAGGATATCAAGACGACTCTTTGAAAAGTCTTGAGCGTGACGAGCGTACCTTCTTCACTAAACTAAGCTATGCATGGCAGCTCTAAGTAATTATAAAAAGAGTCAGAAAAAAGCAATATAAACTAATATGTTGGTCAGCTTATGGCTGACCAACCTCTTCGTTAACTTTGCTTCTTACCACCCCTTCAAGGCTTTTTAAGCCCCATTGTTTACCAATCTCAACAGCTTCATCAATTGGCTTTTTCAAGGTTACCGCATTGTATAGCGCAACGAGAGCACCGACACGGTTGCTGCTCGCGCAGTGAAGTAAGGTGGTTTGTTGTTGCTGTTTATTGAGTAAGGCCTGAAGTTTCGTAGCATTTTCAATGGTAATATCAGCTTTAGATTGCACAGGAATATGGTAATAGTTCATACCAAGCTCAGTGACTAACTCTTGCTCAGACCAATTCGTTTCGTTATCACCACGAAGGTTTATGACGTTCTGAACACCAAGTTGTTTTAACTTGGCAAAATCCGTTTGACTTGGCTGCCCAGAAGTTAGCACATTCTCAGACTGCGCCTTAAGATTTAAAATATCCAGTTTTGTAGTAACGGTTTGTGCTGCAAATGCAGAAAAAGACAGCAGCGCAGCACAGGCTAATTGTATGAACTTATTCATGTTACTCCTTAAAGTGTGTTTAATTTTTGCTGTAGACGGTTTCACCACGACTAATGGTTTCTAACACTTGTAAGTTATGTAGCTCTACAGGCTTTATCTTTAGCGGATTCTTATCAAGAATTATCAAGTCTGCTTGCATCCCTTGTTTTAATTGCCCTTTTGAACTTTCTTCAAAATGTTGATACGCAGGCCATGTGGTCATTGCTTGTAGTGCAGTATACACAGAAACACGTTGCTCTGGCCCTAATACTTGATCTGTACGGGTTGTGCGGTTAACCGTTGCATCTAATACACGTAGTGCATCAGGTAGGGCGACTGGTGCATCATGATGGGTGCTAAACATTAATCCTTGTTTGCGAACAGCTTGAGTGGGTGAAATAAAATCGGCACGGGGGTGACCTAGCACTGAATTTACATGCCAGTCGCCCCAATAAAACGTATGCATTGGGAAGAGCGATGGAAATATGCCTAATTCTTTAAGACGATTTACCTGATCTTGTCGAATTGTTTGACCATGAATGAGTACAGGGCGGCGATCTTTTTTGCCGAGCTTGTTATTGGCACTTTCAACGGCATTTAAAAACTGCTCAATGGCGGCATCACCATTTGCATGCGTCATTACCTGCCAGTCATTGGCAAAGGCCGTTTCAATATACTGATAAGCTTGCTCATTATTAAAAGTAGGGTAGCCTGCATAACCTTGCTCTTGGCCTTCGGGGGCTTTTAAGTATGGCTGAGATAACCAAGCGGTTTTACCTTGCGGTGAGCCATCAAAGTTAAGTTTTACACCCCCAATGCGAAAATGATTTGTGTAGTTTTTACTGTTATAGGCTGAGTCCATAAATCCGCTGCTGGTGGCCATATCGGCATAGGCAACTATATCAATCACGAATTTATCTGCCTTTGATGCTCTTACCATCGAGTCATAAGCTTCTTGGGTAGCACGTCCTTCTTGGGCCGTTGTGTAGCCGTATTTTGTATAGAGTTTTTGCCCTTCTTGCAGCATTAAATCTTGTAAATCAGGATCAACAGATTTCATCAGTTTGAACAGTAATCCAAAGTGCGCGTTTTCTTCGAGCACCCCATTAGGCTCTTGTGAGTTTGTCATGCGACGAATTATCCCGCCGTCAGGATTTTCTGTGTTTTCATCGATGCCAGCCATGGCTAACGCTTTAGTGTTTGCCACACTTAAGTGCCCTGAGGTATGAATGATGATCACAGGCTTTTCGGTGCTAACTCGGTCTAAGTCCATTTTTGTAGGGTATCTATCAAGCTCAGCATCATCGTACCCAAATCCTAAGATAGCGCCGGTTTTTTCAATAAAAGTGGTGTAATCAGGGTTGTTCTGTGCAGCTGTGAGAATATTAACGATTTGTTCAACGCTGTTAGCATCACCATCTGGACTAGGTAATACATTGGCTACCATGGCTTGTAAGCCTACCGCGTACACATGACTGTGGCCATCTACAAAGCCAGGCATTAGGGTCTTGCCTTGTAAATCAATCAGCTTCGTTTTACCAAACTTATGCTCAAGGGCTTTAGTTTTATCACCCACAAAGATAATTTTGTCGCCTTGCGTTGCGATTGCTTGCGCATACTCTGGTTCATCGCCAGTCATTGTAAGAATATCACCACCATAATAAATGGTATCTGCTGCACTCACTTGCAGTGGAAGCGTTTTAGCTGTTTGTTCAGAGGTTTTATCGCAAGCCGTTAAGGCAAGCAATGAACATGCAATTGCGAGGTGATGTTTCATATAATCTTCCTTGAATTCTAAGTATGTCTAATAATATAGTCTGTTTGCTCAG
The DNA here is from genome assembly GCF_014349195.1 of Pseudoalteromonas sp. BZK2. Classification (NCBI taxonomy): domain Bacteria; kingdom Pseudomonadati; phylum Pseudomonadota; class Gammaproteobacteria; order Alteromonadales; family Pseudoalteromonadaceae; genus Pseudoalteromonas; species Pseudoalteromonas sp. BZK2. Next base: position 62,182 of record NZ_JACSOG010000010.1, read on the forward strand.
TTTGTGTTTTTATATTGGACTTAAATTTCATTAAAGTACAAGACAATAGCGGCGCCATCTAGGCTACTGCCATTGTGAATGTTGATACCAATACCAAAGTTATCGAACCATGACGTCCATTTTCTGCTATCCCATAAAAAGCCAATACCGTATTCATAAAAGTGATCGGTCCCAAATGCTACCCGACTATCGCCGCCTAAATCGATACGTTGGCCTTTGATGTAAAAAGCTTGCTCAAAAACCCCGATTTTGAACATGTTAAATTTAGCTTTAATACCATTGAGTGTGCGCCATGTCTCAGGCGCCGCATTATTTATTCCATCAGGGTGAGAGAGTGCCCAGCCATAGTAATAATTAAAGTTAAGTTTGTACTCGTAATAGCCCCAATGCCTAGGTAAGCGATAGATCATGGTCGCATTAGGGTTTAACACCAGTGCATTACTATTGAGGTTGGTGTAAAGATTTTCAGCTAAAGGCTTAAAATTACGTCTAGACTCGGGAGAGTTGTACTCATAATCATTGTTGTAATGTAAGTAGTGAGTATTAAAACCAAATTGATATGACCATTTAGAGCCAAGTGCTTTTTCGGCATTAAAACCGATCATCCCGTTATACACTGTTTCTGAAATATAGTCGTCAGCCACATTATCAAAAAGCGAAATGAAATCTGATTGATTTAAATAGCTTACTTTGCTGGTCAGGCTTAGTTTGTGTTGATAAACAGGCTCATCAAGCTGCCAAGTGTAAGGAATACTGTAAAGTTTGAGTTCTTTTCTAAGCGCAATACTGTCTTCATCTTTGTTGGCATGTTGCGAGTCAAACAGTGTTTGTGGATCAAAATCACCAAAACCTAAGGTAATACTATCACCATCGGTTAAAACCAACGACGTGGCAAAGGCCGATTCGAGCTGCTTAGTCGGGTTTGCACATAAATTAAATACACTTAAAGTGTGCAGTAGAAGCCACAGCTTAAATAGTTTTCTCATAAAAAATAACAATAAAAATTAATGTCTTAATAATAGTCGCAAAGTTAGCTTTCAACAATCTCAGGTACAAAAAAGCCAAGCTTCAAAGCTTGGCTTTTTTACACCTTTAAGAAGCGCTTTAAGGCTGATAGTAAATCGGTGATTCAGGGCCAACTGGGAAACCCAGAACAAATACCCATAAGTAGAATAACGCGACCCAACCAACAAAGAAGATCATGCTGTAAGGAAGCATGGTCGCAACCAATGTACCAATCCCCATGTCTTTCTTATACTTAGTCGCAACAGCCAGTATCAAACCAAAGTAACTCATCATCGGGGTGATAAGGTTAGTAACCGAGTCACCAATTCGGTACGCCGCTTGAATAGTCTCTGGCGCATAGCCGATTAGCATTAACATTGGTACGAAGATGGGGGCCGTTACAGCCCATTGTGCAGATGAAGAACCTAAGCTTAAGTTTACTAATGCACACATTAAAATGAATAGCACGAATACTTCAGGGCCAGTTAGGTTTAATGCTTGTAAAAGAGCAGCACCGTTAATGGCTAAAATTGTGCCTAGGTTGGTCCATTTAAAGAAGGCAACAAACTGTGCTGCAAAGAAAACCAGCACAATGTACATACCCATCGAGCTCATACTTTTACTCATGGCATCGATGACATCTTTATCGTTTTTCATGGTGCCAACAACGCGGCCGTAAACAAAACCCGGAATACCAAAAGTCACAAAGATAAATACCACAATGCCTTTTAAAAATGGTGAATGTGCCACAAGGCCTGTTTCTGGATTACGTAAAATGCCGTCTTCAGGGACAATTGTCCAAGCAAGTAATAGTGACACCACTAACAGTGACACACCCGCCCATTTTAGTCCTGACTTTTCTTTATCGGTTAAACCGGCAATATCATTTTTAGGCAAATCGTTGCTTGCTTCATCAGGGTTGTACTTACCAAGGCGCGGCTCAACGATTTTCTCGGTAACAAACGTACCTAAAATGGCAATTAAAAATACCGAAATCATCATGAAATACCAGTTTGCTTCAGCGCCAACTTGATAATTTGGATCAATCATTTGTGCTGCTGGCGTGGTGATACCAGCAAGTAGCGGGTCAATGGTACCGAGTAATAAATTGGCACTGTAACCACCAGAAACACCGGCAAATGCCGCAGCAAGACCGGCAAGAGGGTGACGACCAAGGCTGTGAAAGATCATGGCTGCTAATGGAATAAGTACGACGTAACCAAGCTCAGACGCCGTATTTGATAAAATCGCAGCAAACACCACCATAAAAGTAACTAAACGCTTAGATGCGCCCATTACCATGCCGCGCATAGCAGCAGAGAGTAAACCTGAGTGTTCTGCAACACTTACACCTAATAAAGCGACTAATACCGTACCAAGTGGTGCAAAGCTGGTGAAGTTCGTAACAAGGCCAGTAACGATACGCTGCAGGCCTTCGGCACTAAGTAGGCTGACAACTTCAATAACACCATCAGGGTCTCGACCAGCAGCGCCTTCAGGGCGTGGGTCGATAGCGCTTAAACCATACCAATCGGCAATGCCGCTAAAAACGATAATAGCAACGCAGAACATTGCAAATAAAGTGATTGGGTGGGGGAGCATATTACCCAAAAATTCAACGGTGGCTAAAAATCGGTTAAACAACCCATTATTACCACCTTCATGGGTGTTGTGAGAGTTTATAGTTTTTGACATGTCCAGTTCTCGTTATTTCAAAATGGCGCTAACCTAGCATTTTTTACCGGACAGATCATGTTTTAGCGGTGGGAGAACTAATAGGTACGTTCCAAAATGCCCTTGTACAGCAAGGGATAGCGGCGCAAACGTTTGCCAATGTAATCATCGGCTAGAATTTGCGCACAGATTTGCTCTACATCGTTACTTGCTTCAAATACCCAATCAAAGCGCTCAATAGCTAGTAGAAAACCACGCTTGAGGAACTGTTGTTCACGATAGTAACTAAGGTTTTCGCGAATGATATCTAACTTATCTGGGTTAGATTTTAGCTCATTAATAACTTGGTTAATAAACGCTTGCTGTTGCTTTGACTCAGCTTTTACCCGTCGTTTCATTACTTCTTTACAGTTCCTGTTCTGCGATATAAAGCACTTTCTTTAAAAAGTCCTCTTTGTTCTTTTCATGTTGATAGTCAAGGTGATAAGTATTGTGAAAACCAAAGCGCAGTAACACGCCACTGCCTTTTAGATAGACCGTATAACCATCGATATCCGAAAAAGCGCAAATACCCTCATAAAGCTTTCCATCTTCATGGTCTTCACCGTGTTGAATGATTTTTTCATACACTGAGAGGATCAATTTACCGTCTAGTTCATTTTTCATGATGACTCCTTTTTGAAGTAATACGTTTCAGATCTATAAAAAGTTTAGTGCTATTTTATGTAGGTATTAATTGTGTTGTTGTATTTTTAAAACCTTACTTTGCGATAAATCACTAAAATCACATTTAGATAGCAGATGTCGAAAATTTACAATATTTTCTCTTACCTTAAACTTAAGATAGATTTTATTTGAGGGACACACAATGAAATATAAGTTTATACCCCTGATACTACTAACAGGCTTGTTGCTTGTAAGCAAAAGCATATCAGCAAATACAGCTCCCCTGATGTTAGAAAATGAAGCGGGGAAAATAGTTAAACTTGACAGTTACTTAGGCAAGAAGCCCGTTTACTTAAAGTTTTGGGCGACTTGGTGCAAGCCATGTATGGAGCAAATGCCACATTTTCAGCATGCATATGAGCAATATGGCGATAAAATTCAATTTGTGGCTATTAATATTGATCTCAATGATGATGCAGACGCTGTTGCTAAGGTTAAAGAGCGTTTTTCACTTACTATGCCAATTTTTACTGATCACACAGGGCAAGTTGCTAAACATTATGAATTTATGGGCACCCCTTTTCATGTATTGATTGATAGTGATAAAAAGGTGATTTTTCAAGGCCACGAAGCTGATAAACCGCTTGATAACACATTACGTTTGTTATCACACAATGGCAAAGTTGATGAAGCGCGCTTATTAAACGAAAAGCAAGGCCAAGCCACTCCTTTGCTTATTCCGAACAAAGGAAAAAAAGCCGTATTATTTACCGCAACATGGTGCGACTGGTACTTAGTCGACACGCGCCCTGCAATGGCAAAACAGTGTGAATTAGCACAGCAACATGTTAATCAGTTGGCAGAGCAAGGAGTTGATGTCGAGGTTAAAGTGAGTCAGTTATGGACTGACCAAAGCGCAGTGCAAGAATATGTTGATAAATTCTCTGCAACCATGCCAGTTTCAATCGATTATGGTAATGATTTATTTATCGAAAATGGCATTAATTCGGTACCCAGTTTACTTCTCTACAACGACGGAAAATTAGTCTCTAAAAAAGCTAAATTTTAGCTAAAAAACGCTTAATTTTGCTTTGTAATTATGCAAATTTAGCCTATGCTCTAGGCTCATTACACAGTGAGCCTAGAGCATGATAGATAAGGCATTATTAGCAAAAACACGCGAGTTATCTGACCGATTAATCGCACTGCAAACACCCATTCGTATCCTTGATGCGATTAATTGGGATAAACAAATCAAAGAAGAGTTTTTTAAGCATAAGTGCCAAAAGAACCCAACAGTTGATCAAGCCTATTACCAACAGCGTGACCTTGGTTTTGTACCAAGTGAGTTACGTCGTGCGTTTTCTGATTTAAATCGCGATATCATCAGCCAGCTAGGGCAATTAAACCCAATTGCGCAATATATGAGCAAGATGTGTGCTGAATATAAAACCGTACTCAGTATGATTGAATATCGTGGTACTCCTGAATTTCATGATTTGTCTGTTGAGTTGTTTGGTCATCCAAAAGATTTATTCCATGCTGGAGAGCCTTCACTTTCTGAACTTGCAACCATGCTTGAGCAGCCGCTAAAAAGCATGCTTGATGCTGATATCTTGCCTGATGATCCAAAAAACATTGATGCAGAAGATGCAGTAAAAATTTTAGCATCACAAGTAGCTCAAACGATGCCGGGCATCGACGTTGAGGTTATTCTGAGTGATGGTATTGTGAGTGATGCTGCGGCAGGTGCAAATAATATTAAACTTAATCAAGATGTTAAATTCTCTCAAAGAGAGCTAGATATTCTTGAGGTGCATGAAGGCTGGATCCATGTTGGGACCACGCAAAATGGTCTTGCACAGCCATATTTAACTTGCTTAAGTAAAGGCACTCCGAGCTCTACGGTCACCCAAGAAGGTCTTGCTGTCTTGACCGAAATTATTACCTTAAAGTCAACGCCACGACGTTTAGCAAAATTAGTGAACCGTATTCAAGGTATTACTAAAGTCATTGATGGCGCAGAATTTGTTGATATTTATCGTGATTATGTAGCGCAAGGGTTGAGTAAAGACGAAAGCTATACACTTACTCAACGCGTGTTTAGAGGCAGCACAGCAACAGGCTTACCTTTTACCAAAGATATCGCCTACATCAAAGGTTTCGTGTTGGTGTATAACCTTATTCGGGTTGCCATTCAATTAGGCCGAATTGATCAATTGCACTTATTATTAGTCGGTAAAATCTCAATTGATGATTTCAGGCTGATATCGCAATTACATGATTTAGGTGTGATTGAAGACCCTAAATTTATACCACCACACTTTAAAGACTTACGAGGCCTAGCAACGTGGCTAAGCTTTGGCCGTTTTATTGGTAACTTGTCGTTTGAACAATTAGAAAACGATTACAAACCACTCTTTCTTTAAACAAAGAAATAAAAAAATGCAGCTGGAATGAGCAGCTGCATTTTAAGAGTTAAAGCATGTTGCCTTACATGCTTTTAGTCGAGGAAACGATTAACCGGTGAGTGCGTCAACCTGTACTACATCATTCAGTACGATAACTTCTGCACGTTTGAAGAAGTTAAAATCTGTTGCAGTTGCTAATGTGTAAGCACCCATCATACGGCTGATGATTAAATCGCCATTGTTTAATTTTGGTAGCATGATTGATTCACTTACTACGTCGATGCTATCGCAAGTCGGGCCTGCTAACACGGACTCAACACGTTCGTTTGATTGTTTGAACGAGTCGATAGGGTATGAGGCTTCATCAAACAATAAACCACTGAATGATCCATAAATACCATCATCTAAATAGTACCAAGGCTTACCATCACGCACTGCTTGACCCATGACCGATGCAACACTGGTAACCGCACTGGCTACAATAAAGCGACCTGGTTCAGCAATTACGCGAACTGTCTCTGGTAACTGTGCTAAGGCATCATTGATTGGCGCACAAAATTCCTCAATTGGCAGCACGTCTTTGTGGTAAGGCACAGGGAAGCCACCGCCAATATCAAGTGTACTAAGCGCAGGTAATCCTAATGCGGCTACGTCGTTAATCACTTGATTACATGCAGCAATGGCAGTGACATATTTAGCTGGGCTTGCTGTTTGCGAGCCAACATGGAACGACAACCCTTTAATACGAATACCTAATTGTTGCGCGTAGCTAATGATTTCAATAGCCATTGCTGGGCTACAACCAAATTTTTTCGATAAATCAGCGAATGCTTCCGCATTACGAAAACTTAAGCGAACAAGTAACTCAACCTGGTCTTTGTATGCAATGAACTTTTCTAATTCGTTGATGTTATCAACCACAAACACATTACAACCGTATTCAAGTGCATCACGAATATCACGATCACGTTTGATTGGGTGCGTGTGAATAGTATGATCACTTGGTACGCCTTGGCTAGCGACTAAGTCAACTTCACCGCTGGTTGCTAAATCAAAGCTGGCGCCTTCTTCTAAAAGCGTACGAACAACCGCAGGATGAGGAAGTGGCTTTAATGCAAAGTGTAATACAACGCCAGGCAAAGCACGGCTTAATGCACGGTATTGATGACGAATAGATTCACAATTAAGCACCATTAATGGCGCGCCATGTTGCTCAACGAGCTGCTCAATAAATTGGTTTGAAGGTTGTGCTACAGGTTCGTTTGCAGCAACCGACGCTGCAGGTACTTTGATTGTTAAATCTTGTGTAAGTGTTGAAATAGCCATTTTACTCTCCGGCAATTAAGCAACTGCTCGGAAAAAAATGGAAGTCCGAGTCAGTTGAGTGTTATTAAGCGCACAGTTTGTTCTGTGCAATCAAATACACTCTTGGATAGTTGCTCTATCGCCTTGCTACAAACAGGGTTTGTAATGTACTCGGATTGGCTATCATCAAGAAGCGGCGAGATAATAGATCTGCGTTTTAATTTACGCAAGTGTTTTTTGCTAATATTTTGAGTTATTTTTATGCAAAAGTTAGAGGCTGCTTAGTCGTTTTGAAAGAGTATTCCATACTTATTAGAATAGGTTTCAAGCATTGAGTTTAAAACCTGCTCTGAGTTCCCTTCTTTATGGATCTGCTTTAGATATTTAGCCATTCTTTCGCTAAGCATGAAGCTATCCATTAGTTGTATAGCCTTACGGCCTTCAGGGGTTTTACTACAAGTAAAAAAACCATCAATAAATTCTGGATACTCAGCAATTTTTCTTGAAGTTAATCTTGCTAATTGCTCTGAAGATAAGTGAGCTTCTAATGCTTCTCGATAAGCTATTATGTAGTCAATGCGTTTATTCATTAATAATAAACTCAGTTGAAGAAATGCATTTTCACCATAAATATAAGCCACATTAGTTTTTTGGTTCGCAAAAACAGTATCAAGTTCGCGATAGCTTGCGGAGCCAATAACACCAAAAATTCGTTTTTTGTTTAGTAAAGTTACCACCGAGACAGGGTTTAGTTCATCTTGGATTGTTTCATTTAGAGCAAATATTTCACGTTGGACATGCATAAAAGTTGGGATGGTGGAAAAAAGCATGTTTTTAGCGCGTTTAGGCGATTTTATTGCGTTAAAAGTACAACTAGGTTCATTACTGGCTAGTCGTTTCATTAATCTTGCGTGATTTGTTAAGTCAGGTACTAAGTTAAAGTGATCAGCTAGAGCAGGCTGTAAAACATTATCAAGATGGCGGGTAAGAGTTTGTGTATCTACCTCGTTATCATAGTATGCATGAGACAAAATTGTCAGCTTAGGTTTTTCTTTTGCCGTCGCAGTGTTTAGAGTAAATAAAATTACGATAAACCCAATTAGCCTCATACATAAACTCTTTTTAGTTATCGAGCATTGGTGCTCTCAAAAATTTTGTCAGCTGATGCTGCAACAAAGCCAGTGTATAGCTCACCATCTGGTTTTGCGTAGCGCAAAGCAAACTCATAAAAACAACTTGGTACGGCAACAACACCATCGCTAAATTCAACTTCGCTGTCATCAGCAAGGGTTGAAGATTGCTCGAGTAATACCTCTGGTGAACCTTTGATTTCGCCGCCAGATGTATTTAGCGCAAAACCCGCATCTTTAAGTGCTTGGTTTACACTTTCGATATCATCGAATTTAGCCAATTCATTGATGCTCACCGTAAAGTGATTAGCACGGTAACCCCATGCTGACATCCATGCTGCATATTCACTTTCTGCGAGCAGTTTTTTGTAAGTGTCTGAACTTACTTGCCAGTGCGTACCTGAATACAGGAAATTATCGGCTGTAACAGCGTTTTCGTCAATCTGTGCAACCATGTCGTTGACAATCGTTTGCAGCTCTTCTGAACATTGCTCAACAAGTAATTCAGAAATGAAAACTTTAGGTTGCTTAGGATCTGAGTGTTCGAAGTGCTTTGCGTATAGTTTTTTCGCTTCGAAGTGGTACTCGCCGCATTCTTTGTAGCCAACTGCTAAAAAGTGCGCTGCTAGTTTTTCTAAGCCGATTTTTTCATGGTTAAAAGTACGTAAAGCAATGTGATCGTTAATCACGTCATCTTTTTGTGTTGAGCCAAGTAACTCATGTACTTTTACCGCCGATGGCGTAACTGATAAATAGTTGTCCCATAGGTTTTCAAATAGGGCGTTTACATCTGTGTGCATGTTTAATTCCTTCGATTAAGGCGGCGAGGCCGCCAAACAATTATTCAATAATTAAGCCCGGCGCAAGGGTCTGTGGTAAGTTAACTTTTTCGGCTTCAACAGAAGCAACAGGGTATGCACAGTAGTCAGCAGCGTAATAAGCGCTCGCTCTGTGGTTACCACTGGCACCAATACCACCAAATGGGGCAGCGCTTGATGCGCCTGTAATTGGTCGGTTCCAGTTAACAATACCGGCACGAATACGTTTTAAGAAATGCTGGTAGTCATCGCTATCATCACTTAATAAACCAGCAGATAAACCAAATGAGGTGTTATTTGCTTCATTAATCGCGCTATCGAAATCTGTGTAGCGATAAACTTTGATAAGAGGACCAAAGTGCTCTTCATCAGGCATATCTTTAACAGCCGTTACATCAATAATACCAGGGCTTACAAAACCAGTACCCGGTTCAAGATGCTTAAGTTCGACAAGAGAGGTTGCTCCCATATCAAGTAACTGCTGCTGAGCTGCAACCATACCTAGTGCTGCTTTTTCGCTGATCATTGCACCCATAAATGGTTGATCTTCGCTAAAGCTGTCGGCGACTTTAATTTGTTTTGTTGCAGCAATTAATTTTTCTAAAATTGCATCACCATTTGCCGAGTTCTCGATAAATAAACGACGAGAACAGGTACAACGTTGGCCAGAAGTAATGAAACCAGACTGGATAATGTCGTGAACAGCGGCACTTACATCTGCGACATCTTTTACGATCAGTGGGTTATTACCCCCCATTTCCAGCGCTAAAATTTTACCTGGGTGACCTGCAAATTGCTTATGTAATAGGTGACCTGTATTTGAGCTACCCGTAAAGAATAAGCCATCAATATCTTGATGAGAGGCAAGTGCAATACCTGTGTCTACTTCACCTTGAACAAGGTTGATGACACCGGCTGGTAAGCCTGCTTTAAGCCAAAGTTTTAAGGTGAATTCAGCAACATGTGGTGTTAGTTCTGATGGCTTAAATACAACGGTATTACCTGCTAAAATAGCTGGCACAATATGACCATTTGGTAAGTGACCCGGGAAGTTATAAGGACCAAACACTGCAACAACACCATGTGGCTTATGACGAATAAATGCTTTGGCGCCAGGCATTGGGTTTTCTGTGGTACCCGTACGTTCGTTATAGGCTCTGATTGAAATGGCGATTTTACCCGTCATTGCACCTACTTCAGTACGTGTTTCCCAAAGCGGTTTACCTGTTTCGCGGGCAATGATCGTTGCAAATTCTTCGCTATGCTCTTTAAGCTCTGCTGCAAAGTTTTCAAGAATAACGATACGCTCTTCAAGAGTCATATCAGCCCAGCCTAACTGCGCACTACGAGCTGCTTTGATTGCATCAGCGACTTGTTCAGCTGTGGCTGTTTTACCTTGCCAAACAACCTCGCCATTACTTGGGTTGATTGAACTAAAATCATGACCAAGGCCTGCTTGCCATTGGTTATCGATAAGTTGAGTTGTGACACTCATTTTAAACTCCTTAAGTGGTTACAAACGGAAAAACCGTGCTGCATCCCCTTGTTTTAATTTAAGTGCATCTGCCACTTCTTGGCTGACGATTAATGTGTGCTTAGCGTGGTTATAATGAGCATGCTTGGTGAATGTGGCTCTAAAATCATTCACGCCTTGGTTGCAAATAGCTAATGTATCTGAGCTTTGCTCATTGATATGCGCAAGCTCACCAATGCTGATAGGGCAAACTTGTGACTCACGGACACTGCGAATATTGCCAAGCTTTGCTTCTACCGTTGGCCCTGCATCGAATAGGTCGACATAACCACGGTGCTCAAACCCTTCTTTTTCCAAAAGTTTAAGCGCAGGCTTGGTTTTTTCATGAACCTTACCAATCACAGCTTGTGCTTTTTTGCTCAGTAAGTTGGCATAAATAGGGTACTTCGGCATCAACTCGCTGATGAAGACTTTATCGCCTAAACCGACTAAATGGTCAGCCTGTGGGAACTCAATGCTAAAAAAGTGTTCTTGTAACCACTGCCAAAAAGGTGAATGGCCATCTTCATCACTTACACCACGCATTTCTGCGATAATGGTGTCAGCAAAACGCTCGCTATGCTGGGCCATAAATAAAAAGCGAGAACGCGATAAAAAGCGACCTGTTAAACCTTTGCGGTTTTGCTCACGTAAGAACAAGGTACAAATTTCAGAGCAACCAGTGTAGTCATTACACATACTCAGAATATCAACCGTGTTATATACATTGAGAGTAGGTGAATGGTGAACAGTTTTACCTTGGTGGTAATGATATAAAGGAACCGACATTCCTACAGCAGCTTCGATAGCCGTTGTGCCGATAACATCACCCGTTTTACTGTCTTCTAAAACAAATAAATAGGTTTCGTCTTGTGGTTTATTAATGTCTTTTGCAAAACTGCGTTCTGCGCGTTCAATTTTTTCTTGTAGTAAATTGTCGTCAACTGGTAACGAGGTAAAACCATGACCAGATTCAACAGCAATTTGTTTTAACGCAGCAAAATCATTTGCTGTTATAGGACGTAATACTTGCATTAAGTGCACTCCAATGGCGCATGCTTTAAGCATGCGCCAACTAGGATTAACCGTTTACAACGTCTGCAACCGCTTTTTCAAAGCGAGCTAACCCTTCTTTGATATCCTCTAGAGGAATAACTAAAGATGGCGTAAAGCGCACAACGTTTGTACCAGCAACAAGGCTCATTAAACCGTGCTTAGTGCTTGCTACTAGGAAATCACGTGCACGGCCTTCAAATTTGCTGTTAAGAACTGCACCTAATAATAGACCTTTACCACGTACTTCACTAAATACGTCGTATTTTTCGTTGATTGCAGCAAAGCCATCGCGTAACAGCTGTTCGCGCTCTTTAACGCCAGCAAGTACTTCTTCGCTGTTCACAGTATCAAAAGCAGCTTCAGCTACCGCACATGCAAGCGGGTTACCGCCGTAAGTAGAACCATGTGTACCTACTTTTAAATGCGCTGCAATGCTTGCTGTTGTGATCATCGCACCAATTGGGAAACCACCGCCTAACGCTTTTGCTGTTGTAAGGATGTCTGGTGTTACATCTAAGCCTTGGTATGCGTATAAATCACCTGTACGGCCAACACCTGTTTGTACTTCATCAAAAATAAGTAAAGCATTGTGTTTATCACATAATGCGCGAACACCTTTGATAAAATCGCTCGTTGGCGAAATGATACCGCCTTCACCTTGTAGTGGTTCCATCATTACGGCACAGGTGTTGTCACTGATAAGTGCTTCAAACGCAGCTAAATCGTTATAATCACAGTGATCAACAGCAGCAGGCTTAGGACCAAAACCGTCTGAGTAAGCAGCTTGACCACCTACGGTAACAGTGAAGAATGTACGACCGTGGAAACCTTTGTTAAACGCGATGATTTGGTTCTTTTGCTCGCCGTGGACATCTAATGCCCAACGACGCGCTAATTTTAATGCCGCTTCGTTCGCTTCTGCACCTGAGTTTGCAAAATATACTTTATCTGCAAATGTAGCGTCAGTTAACTTTTTAGCTAAGCGAAGTGCAGGTTCGTTTGTCATTACGTTTGATAAGTGCCAAATTTTTTCGCCTTGCTCTTTTAGGGCATTGACAAGCGCTGGGTGACAATGGCCTAAACAATTAACGGCAATACCACCTGCAAAATCGATAAATTCTTTACCGTTTTGATCCCAAACACGTGAGCCTTCACCGCGAACAGGAATAACCTCTGATGGGTTGTAGTTTGGTACCATTACGTCGTTAAAAAGTTCTCTTGTTACTTGCATTTATTACACCTAAATCTGGCTTAGTATGAAAAAAGTTAAATTGCAAAAAATAGGTCAGTTAAGCCGTTCCTGCCTAATTAAGCACGATGAGATTATTTTTCTTATCTATTTTTCTTATTATCTGGGTTAGGAACTTAAATTTGCAGTGCTATTTTGTGAAAAATGACTAAAATAAAAAGCAAATTAACGAAAAGAGTAGTCAAAGTGATAACTTTACAAGATGAAAAACTATTAGCTATCTTAAGAACCAACGCGCGTGCGAGTATTTCAGACCTAGCGAGGGCGCTTAACTTATCGCGCTCAACAGTTCAAAGCCGAATGTTAAAATTAGAAGAAACAGGGGTGATCAAAGGCTACAGCGTAGACTATGGTGATGCCTATTTGAGCCAAATGGTATCAGCCCACGTTTCGATTAAAGTGAAACAAAAACTGACCACCAAAACGAACCTTGAACTAAAGCAGATTGATGCTATTTCACAGCTCTATGCAATTAGCGGTGAATTTGATTTGATCGCCGTTGTGCAAGCTCAAAACCTTGAAAAGTTAAGCCACTTGTTAGATGACATTGGTAACTTAGATGGTGTTGAGCGAACAACGTCGTCGGTGATTTTAGAAACGAAGTTTAAGCGTTAACCTTAACCTTTGATTTAGTTTTTGCCTATAGAACTTAATTTGTATCAGCTTGAGGCGCTTTGCGGATGACCTTCTTTTCGACTTCATCAAGCTTTATAACATAGGCATTACCACCAATGCCTTTAAACTCTTCGTCTGTAAAAACAATCGTGTTGTCATCGTAAAAAGTGATGGCTTCTTTTTGCGTAACAATACCTAAATCAATACGTGATACATCCCCAGAAAAAAACTTATCACCCCGAAAGTTCTCAAATAACCAAATACTGGTGGAATCAAGTAGAACCAACTTAGTTCTATCTGGGCTAAGCGCCGCGGAAGTGATCCAACAAAGCTTTTCCATGGTGGTGCAAGTTTTGAACGAATCAATTAATTCAGCATCAAAATTAGCTGCATGATCGCCAACTTTGTAAACTTTAGTAATGCCATCAAATGGCTCAGTTCGATTTTTGGTAAATAGATACAAATGTCGCCCTAAGGCTACAAAGGCTTCTAAATCAAAATTTCGCTGATCAGGTTGGATGGGGCGACCATCCATTTCGGGGTATGTAAACTTGATAATCTCTGCTTCAGTGGTTTCGCCTTTAATATCGATTGGATTTTCGATTTTATAAATGGTTAACCATTTTCGGTCGTTTTTGTTATTGCCAAAATCACCCAAAAAGAAATGACCAAATTTATTTTGCGTCATATCTTCCCAATCAATGTTTTTAGCATTGGTTACCAAGATTTCTTTTGCAATAGACCCATCTTGATTAAGGCGGTACAACTTGGGTTGATCGCCACTGTCGTTTATGGCCCAAAGTCGATTAAATTTATCAAATTCAATCCCTGAGATTTCTTTGACTTTGGGGTCTACAGACAATCTTTTCTTACTATAGAGAGTGTAAATAGATGAACCAATGAGTAGGCTAGTGATCGCGAAGGAAACTAAAAAAATGGTTAATAGGCTTTTTTTTAACATCAACAGGGTAAAAGTACAGATTAATAGCTGGGATTATAGCGGTTTATGCTATTTTTGTATATTCCAAACACCACGGCCGGTGGCTGATATAAAGTTTAAGTTATCTTGCAAAACTTTGTGCCCTACATTTAAAGATGACTCTGGGTGACTTATCAAATAACCTTGAATACTGTTGATACCCATAGATTTTACCAATTCAAATTGTTTTACATCTTCAACACCTTCAGCCACGACTTTTAAACCGAGCTTAGCACCTAGCTCGCTTACAGAGTGCATTATTTTATGGTATTTAGCGTTATCTTTAGCTTGCGATACGAATAGACGATCTAATTTAATAACATCAATTGGAAGATCTGCAAGCGTACTTAACGAGCTAAAGCCAGTCCCAAAGTCATCAATTGCGATAGTAATACCTTCTGCACGCAATTGTTCGAGTGTTTGAATAATCTTATTGCTTGCTTCAATAAAAGTAGATTCAGTGATTTCAAGCATTAATGCGTGGGCAGGGAGGCCTGTTTTTGATAGTTTATCCATAACCCAATCATAGATATTGCAATGCTTTAACTGTACTCCTGAGATATTTACAGATATTTTAACTTTTCTCATACCTGCGTTGTACCATGCCGACATTTGCCTACATGATTCGAGCATTATCCAGTCTCCAAGTTCTAGAATAATATTCGACTCTTCTGCGATGGGAATAAACTCCTCGGGAGAAATAAGTCCTTCTTTTGGGTGCTCCCACCTAACAAGCGCTTCAAAATAATCAATGGCGCAGTCATCAACATCAACAATAGGTTGAAACGATAAATGAAAATTTTCGCTTGCAATTGCAAGACGCATTTCGTCAAGTAAATAATGATATCGCCTAATTTTCTTGCCCATATCAGGTGAATAGACTTTAAAAATGCCTCGACCATCGGTTTTTGCTCTATACATAGCAACATCAGCCATCTGTAACAGTGATTGTGGTGTGGCTGCACTATCTGGGTAAACCGCAATGCCTATACTTGCACTAATTTTTATTAGTTTATTACCTAAAACGAAGTCACGTTCTATTTCGTGTAAAACATTTTGCGCTACATCTAAGGCTCTATTTTTACATTCTTTAAGGTCAATAAATATCGAAAATTCATCACCACCTAGTCGGGCTAAGTTTTGATCTAGTTGGCTCGTCGGAGATAAGTTAGATAACTTATGGTGTCGCATTATGCTACTTAAGCGTGATGCGACTTGTATTAGAATTTCATCCCCAAAACTATGACCAAAAGAATCATTTACTTGTTTAAAACCATCTAAGTCAATAAAAAGTAATGCGCAACGATATTTTTGTCGCTCTGCGATTCTAAGTTGTTTGGCTAAATGCTCTATGTATGCGTGGCGGTCAAGCAGGTGAGTGAGCTTATCTTGAAATATACTTATTTCAGACTCTTTAGTGTAGTTAGTGATATGCGTGCTAAGAGCGTCATAGTTGACGCGGAGTTGCTCAATATGTGGTTGTTTAGCTGTAGAGCTGGTAGCTAAGTTTAGACTTTTAAGTAAATCAGATGCTTGAGTATTAAGCAATTTGAGAGTGTAACTCTCATTTCGAGTTTGTACTCTTATATTTACTATCCAGCTTACTGCCATTATCAATAATAATAGTATAATTATATTTATTGGAGCTAACAGTGTAGATAATATTATATCTGATGAAAGTGCCGCGACAGTCAGCCCTTGCTCAGAATTTATTACTATATAGGTTTCATTCTCTTTTCTTATTATGTTTTGCCCACTTAACAAAATATTATACCAAGCTGTTTTTGTTATCTGTGATTCTACACCAGTTAAATAGTACAGCTTTATTCCGCTATCAATATAATTTAAATCATTGATTTTTTTTGTTAATAAGATACTCATCCCATAAACGAAAGCAATTATGGTAATAATAATCGTGAATGAAGTTCGTATTGCATTTGTCATCTAGAGTACCATTTTGGTGCATTTTTATAAGTAGTGCTCACCTTTATAATGTCAGTAATTATATTGTTACAGATAAGTTAGCAAAAGCGTTTTATTGATAATGGTGTTTAGATTGGTACAAAATGTGAAAATTCACATCGTTTAGAGTATAAGCTCTATTTGTGGGGTGGTAGTGAGCTAATAATATTCGCTTAGCGTTTACGATGTAAAATAAATTTACTTCACTGGAAAAACGTCCGGTTTTAAATTTTTAAAAGGTTTTTATTTTTATTTTAAAGCTGGGTCTGATGTTGGTTTTATAACTAGTTTTAAATTTTAAATTTACGATTTTGTACTTATTGTTTTTGTCTTTCTGCTTGGGTAGTTTTTAAATAAGTTAATTGGGTAGTAAAAATTAACGGTTGGTTTTGCTTTGTTTTGTAGGTTTTTTCTGGAAGGAATAACGATTTATATATGTCTCATATAGATTTATATAATTTACCTTACAGAAACAATGTAATTTATTTTTGTAAATTATATGCTTATATTTTTTACGAAATGAAATAGTGTCTTTTTAGTGTTTTTGCTCTAATTGTTCACTTCAATTTAATTCACTTTACCCAACCCAATTTGTTATCTACTTTTTATAAGTCATTACGAGAGTAGATAAAACATACTGAAATTAAAGTGTATTTTATCATCAACTTGGTTCAGTTATTGCTCGTAATAATACAGCAATATGATTGTTGTAATTTTTGTTTAATTTACGCACTATCTTGGTGCGAAAAATAAACAGTTGCACTGTCATAATGCGTAAATATAGGTTTGATTTACTTAATGAACTTGATGATTTGGTAATCAAGTTTATGAAACCTGGAACGCACAGCCTCCGCTTATAGAGTCGTTGAATGCGGTACTGTGGCAAGGATTAATTTACCAATTGGTTGAATTGGAGCCCACTATGCTAAGCAAACGTTTTTTTAAAACTAAAGACGAAACCGAAGTTACTTTTGAATTTAAGCATCCTGATGCTGAAGATGTGCAATTAGTTGCGGAGTTTACAGATTGGCAGCCTGTGCCAATGAAGTTCAATAAAAAAGAGCAAGTTTTCAAATGCAAGCAGCGTTTACCACTTGATCAAGAGTTTCACTTCCGTTACCTAATCAATGGCGAGACATGGGACAACGACCACCAAGCTGATGGTTATATTCCTAACGGTTTTGGTACTGATAACAGCATTGTTAATACCCAGCGCGCTTAGGTGTTTTGATGCACTCACTATCTCAGTTATATTACCTGCATGGCATAGGCTATGAATATACTAAATACACTGGTGAGCATGTTATTTTCGATGAAAGTACACGCAAGCAGGCGCTTAGTTGTTGCGGTATAAATACCCAAGATTCTGATGTAATAAACCAACTTAATTTTGCATTAGATGCAGGTACTTGGCTGAACTTGTTGCCTCATACAAGCATTATTGAGGCACACCATCCAATTTTGAAAGTACGCGTTGATGAGCGTTTATTAACACGCTCATGTACTCTAAGCGTGCCTTCGCTTGATATTCATTTTACTTGTGAAAACTTGCAAGGTTTAGCTGTACTAGGTGATTACGGCCTAAACGGCATTCGTTATCTTGAGCTTGCATTGCCAGTTCCTGAAATGCCAATCGGTTACCATGATGCACTCATTACAGTGGCAGATCAGCAAGCTCACAGTCAGCTATGGATCACACCTAAAGAAAGCTTTTCTATTGATGATAAAAAGCGTTTGGGCTTATCCATTCAGCTTTATAGCTTATGCAATGAAGAGGGGTTAGGAATTGGTGATTTCGCTGATTTAACAAAACTTATTAAAGCAGCCGCGACTAATAATATGGATTATGTGTTGCTTAATCCGCTGCATTTACTGTTTGAACACAGTCCTGAGAGGGCGAGTCCTTATAGTCCAAATAGCCGAGCGTTATTGAACCCGCTGTATATTGCTGTGTCATTATGCGAAGACGCCAAAAATAATAATGCACTTGATAAATTATTGGCAAATAAACCGCAAACCGATGCGACTTACATTGATTATACATCGGTTAGTGATTTTAAATATCAAGTGTTTAGCTGTTTATATCAACAATTTTGTGAGTTTGCTTCAGAAGAGCGAAAACAGCAGTTCGCTCGTTTTTGTGAAACCCATAAACGCAGCCTGTCGACCATGTTGGTTGGCGACCGTGATTATGCTAGCTATTTACAATGGCAAGCTCACCTTCAATTAAATATCTGCCAGCAAGCTGCCCGTGATAGCGGTATGGCAATTGGCCTTATTAATGACTTAGCCGTTGGCTGTGCAGGTGATGGCAGTGAGTTCAAAAGCCAAAATGAGCTATTTGCCGAAAATGCTCATGTTGGAGCTCCGCCAGATCCTTGGGCTGAACATGGTCAGAATTGGGGCTTGCCGGCACTGAATCCACAAAAGTTAAGTAAAGACAACTTTGCTTTTTATCGCTCACTTATCCGCGCCAATATGGAAGATGTGGGTGGTCTTAGAATTGACCATGTAATGGCAATTCGCCGTCTTTGGTGGTGTTTTGAGAATAATTCCCAGCAAGATGGTTGTTATGTTTATTATCCGTTTGAACAGTTATTAGCAGTGCTTAAAATTGAATCTCATCTTAATCAATGCGTCGTAATTGGTGAAGATTTAGGTGTGGTACCTAATGAAGTGCGTGAAGCATTAAAAGCAAGTGCAATCTATTCAAATGGGTTGTTCTACTTTGAAAAAGATTATCTAGGCGAGTTTTTAGCGGCTGAGCATTTTGCGCCTCATAGCCTTTTAATGATAGCCAACCATGATGTACCACCATTCAAAGGCTGGTGGATTGGCCACGATATTACGATTAAACAACAATATGGTTTGCTTGATGATGAGCAAACTCGGGCTCAATTCGATGCGAGAAACATTGAAAAGCATCGTATGCTTAATTTTATCGCACGAGAGTCACACCAGCATTTATCGTTAGAAACAGATGCCTTTACGGTTTATGAAGCGTTGGCATCCTCATTAGCGGCAGCACCAGCAAAGTTATTTACTATTCAAATAGATGACTTAGACCAGCAAATACTGCCTGTAAATATCCCCGGTACTGATAAAGAGTACCCAAATTGGCGGCGTTTATTGTCGCGTCCAGCTGCGCAGATTATCGAAGCGCAACAGTCATTCTTAGCCAATTTAATTTCGATAAGGAATCAATAATGCGAAGTCGTGTTCGTCAAGAGCAAAGTGCACAATCTGTTATTTATCAAAAACAAATCGATGCATTAGCCAGTGGTTGTTTTAGAGATCCTTTCAGCTTTCTTGGGGCGCATAAAAGTGGCCCTACAAGCTATGAAATTCGTTGCTTTTTGCCTGGCGCAAGCAGTGTTTCGATTCTGCTTGGCACAGAAAAAATCGTTGCGCAGCAACAAGGTGATAGTCATTTATTTGTCGCAAATATCAAATCAAAAACGAAACCTGACTACCAGCTGGATGTTAGCTATAGCAATGAATTTACTCATCAACAATATGATGAGTACAGCTTTGAAAGCAGCTTAGATGAACAGGCAATGTATCTGTTTAATGAAGGCAGTTTAGAGCATGCGTATCAACATTTTGGTGCACATTTTGTGACTCAACAAGGGGTTGATGGTGTTCGCTTTACAGTGTGGGCGCCGAATGCCAGTAGTGTATCGGTTATTGGTGAATTTAATTATTGGCAGCGTAATCGTCATTTTATGCGTTTTCATCCTGCCAGTGGGGTATGGGAGTTGTTTATTCCTGGGCTTAAAGAGCATCAATGCTATAAATTTGCTATCACCACTGTGACCGGAGAAGTGCTTGATAAAGCTGATCCATTTGCGTTTAAGATGCAACAAGCACCGGGTACAGCGTCAGTGCTACAAAAGCTAAAAACAGGTATTCAGCTTTCTGAAAGGGCGTTAGCAAATCGTGCAAAAAGAAACAGTGTTGATGCGCCTGTTAGTATTTATGAAGTGCATGCGGGTTCTTGGCAAAGACGAGATGACGGCAAGCGCTATCTCACATGGCGTGAACTTGCTGATAATCTTATTCCTTACACTAAAGAGCTTGGCTTTACGCATCTACAATTAATGCCAATCAGCGAGTACCCATTTGATGGTTCTTGGGGTTATCAACCCGTTGGATTATTTGCCCCGACCAGTCGCTATGGCAGCTTTGAAGATTTTGTTTACTTCGTCGAGCAATGTCACGAAGCCGATATTGGCCTTATTCTTGACTGGGTACCTGGTCATTTCCCAAGTGATCCTCATGGTTTACATCGTTTTGATGGCACCCATCTATACGAACACGCTGATGTGAGACAAGGTTTTCACCCTGATTGGAATACCTATATCTACAATTATGACCGCGCAGAGGTTCGTAGCTTTCTGATTGCGAATGCAATGTACTGGCTACATGAATTTGGTATTGATGGCTTACGTGTGGATGCGGTTGCCTCAATGCTTTATTTAGACTACAGCCGTGAAGAAGGGCAATGGGTTGCAAATCAATACGGCGGCAGAGAAAACTTAGGCGCTATTGAGTGCTTAAAACAAGTCAATATGCGCTGCTATGCAAAAAATCCGGGCATTATGATGGTGGCTGAAGAGTCAACTGCGTGGCCGGGTGTTACGCGCCAAGTTGACCATGATGGTTTAGGTTTTGGTTATAAGTGGAATATGGGGTGGATGAATGACAGTTTGCATTATATGCAGCGCGATTCCCTTTACCGTTCGCATCACCACCACGAAATGACCTTTTCGATGGTTTACGCCTACAGCGAGAACTATATTTTACCGCTTAGCCATGATGAAGTGGTGCATGGTAAAGGCTCATTAATTGAAAAAATGCCAGGGGACGACTGGCAAAAGTTTGCAAACTTACGTGCATATTATGCCTTTATGTGGGCGCATCCAGGTAAAAAATTATTGTTTATGGGTGCTGAAATCGCCCAGCGTAAAGAGTGGAATCACGACCAATCGCTTGATTGGCATTTACTTGAGCATATTAGCCACAGTGGCATGCAGCAAACGATTAAAGATTTAAATGCTGTTTACACTAGTACGCCAGCTTTATACGAGCAAGATACCAGCCCAGCGGGCTTCGCGTGGCTCGATAGCAATAATGCTGAGCAAAGTATGTTTAGCTTTATTCGCTATGCAAAGAAAGCAGAAGATTTTGTGGTTGTGATATGTAATTTAACGCCACAGGTGTATCACGACTACGTGATAGGTGTGCCAAAAGCTGGTACTTATCAAGTTATTTTGAACACAGATAAAGCGGACTATTTTGGTTCTGGCGTTGATGCAACTAGTCACGCAGAGCAAATCATCGTAAGCCAAGCGATTGAAAGCCATGGCTTTAATCAAAGCATCAGTGTGTCTTTGCCTGGTCTTGCGACAATTTACCTTAAGAAGGTGAGCGATGAGTCATAGTGTTGAACTCGAAGTTGGGGTGAGCTCGCCTTTAGGGGCATCTGTTGTTGGTGAGGGCGTAAACTTTGCTGTGTACGCACCACAAGCACAACATATGTCTTTATGCTTATTTGATAGCAGTGGTCATTCAGAAATTCTCACCCTAGCGATGCATATGAACGAAGGCGGTATCTGGACACTAAAAGTGAGTCCTCTGAAAAGTGGCGCCTTGTATGGCTTTCGCGCTGATGGTGAGTACGCACCCGAAAAAGGACTATTTTTTAATAATCACAAATTGCTGTTAGACCCTTATGCGCGTGATTTATATGGCGAGTTTACGTGGAGTGAACGTCACTATGGGCAAATGCCTGTAGGAAAGTTAAGCCAGGTTAACAATGCTATTGATATTCCAAAATCTCGAGTTCGTGAGTTGGCACCTTACACAGGTAAAAAGCCGAATCACAGCTGGGGTAAAACGGTTATTTACGAATGTCATGTAGTTGGTGCAACCTGTCGTCATCCTGAGATCCCAAAATCGTTACAAGGTAAGTTTTTAGGTTTAAGCCATCCTAGCTTTATTGAGCATTTACGCACTATTGGGGTGACTTGCCTAGAATTATTACCTATTCATGCATTTATCAGCGAGCAGTTTCTTACCGCTAAAGGTTTACAAAATTACTGGGGCTACAACACGCTTAACTTCTTTACGCCGCATAAAGAGTATCTCGTTAATGATGATATTAGTGAGTTTCAAGAAATGGTGGCAGCGCTTCACAAAGCGGACATAGAAGTAATACTCGACGTGGTTTATAACCACACAGCTGAGGCGGGCACAGATGGGCCTATTTTATCACTACGTGGCTTAGACAATTTAGGTTATTACCGCACTGTTGCTGATAAACCGCAGCATTATATTAATGATACCGGCTGTGGTAACACGGTAAATATTGATTCGCCTCGTTCTTTACAGCTGGTACTTGATAGCTTGCGTTATTGGGTTGAAGTGATGGGGGTCGATGGCTTTCGTTTTGACTTAGCAACCATTTTAGCGCGTAACCCAAATGGCTTTAATCAGGCACATGCGTTTTTCCAAGCGATTAATCAAGACCCCGTACTCAGCCAAGTTAAACTCATTGCAGAGCCTTGGGATATAGGCCCAGGAGGTTACCAATTAGGGGCTTTTCCGGCACCGTGGCGTGAATGGAATGATAAATATCGCGATACGATAAGACGCTTTTGGAAACAAGAACAGGGCGTAATTGGTGAGCTTGCAAAACGTTTACATGGCTCGTTTGACTTGTTTGAGCATAACCTACGTGGGCCACTTAACAGTATCAATTTTATCACTAGTCATGATGGTTTTACGCTTGCAGATTTAGTTAGTTACGAGAATAAACATAACGAAGCCAATGGCGAGCAAAATCGTGATGGACACAGTGACAATCACTCATTCAATTGTGGCGTTGAAGGGTTTACCAATGACCCACAAGTGAGCAAATTACGCTTACAGCAACAAAAAAATATGCTGTTAACTTTGTTGCTTTCTAAAGGCGTGCCTATGCTTTCATTAGGAAGCGAAATGGCACACTCACAAGGTGGTAACAACAACGCCTATTGTCAAAACAATCGCACAAGTTGGCTTGCATGGAAAGACTCACAATTTAGTCATCCTCTTACACGTTTTATTGACGATGTTTTGCGCATTCGTAAGCAGTTCAGCATTTTTAAACACCGCTTTTTTGTTCACGACAATGACCCGCGTTATGACGTCGCGTGGTTCACTGAATCAGGCACCAATATGCAACAAGACGATTGGCATCAAGGCGATCGCCAGGTGCTGATATACAGCCTGACTGACAAGCACACAAATCAAGCTTTATTGATCATATTAAATGCAGGATCAGAGCCTGTAACTTGCCAACTTCCTAACTTAGATAAAGGAAAATGGCAGTTAGCGCTGACCAGCATTCATCCAATGTCAACTCAGTTTGTTGACAAGGAACACGAGATTGCTGCAATGAGCAGCTGGGTTTTTACCGCCAATTCAGAGGATCTTAATCATGGCTAAAAATGCCGATCAAGTATGTGTTGTTAAGGGCTGGCAGGATGCGCCTACAGTTGATGAAAGTACCTTAGACGATGATTTATCACGCCATTTTTATTACACCCTTGGACGTGACAAAGTAGGTAAATCACAACTGTATTTATACCATGCATTAGCATTAACTATTCGTGACCGATTAGTTGCTCGTTGCCGAATAACAAAACAGCAAATTCATGAACAAAAACGCCGTAAAACAGCTTACTTGTCACTTGAATTTTTAATGGGCCGCGCCCTTGGCAATGCGATTTTAAACTTAGATTTAGATGAGCAAGTAGCTAAGGCGTTGCAAGAATACTGCACCGAACTTGAGCAAGTTGCGGAGGCTGAGCATGATGCAGGTCTAGGTAATGGTGGCTTAGGGCGCTTAGCTGCATGTTTTTTAGATAGCTGTGCAAGTCTTGCATTACCAGTGGTTGGCTATGGTATTCGTTATGAATATGGCATGTTTAATCAAGCTATTGAAAATGGTCATCAAATTGAACAACCAGATAATTGGTTACGCGAAGGGCACCCGTGGGAGCTGAGTGCACCTGAGCAATCAAAACGCGTAAAATTCTTCGGTCATGTTGAAAGCTATACTGATAAACAGGGTCGTGAACACCGTCAATGGCTAGATTCTCATGATGTGTTAGCTGTTCCTTATGATGTGCCGATTCCGGGTTACAAGAACGATATTGTAAACACCCTACGTTTATGGAAATCAGAAGCCACTGACGAATTTGATTTAAGCGAGTTCAATGCGGGTAGTTACTCAGAAGCTGTAGCGCGTAAAAACTTAGCTGAACAAATCACAATGGTACTTTACCCAAATGATAGTAGCGAGAACGGTAAAGAGCTGCGTTTACGTCAGCAATACTTCTTATCATCGGCGAGTCTACAAGACATCATTGATACCTGGGTTAGCAAACATGGCGAAGACTTCTCTGACTTTGCTGATTACCATGTTTTTCAATTAAACGATACGCACCCAAGTATTGCTGTTGCTGAGCTTATGCGTATTTTGGTTGATGAGTATGAGCTAGATTGGCAAGAAGCGTGGTCTATCACGACTAAGACCATGGCTTATACAAACCACACTTTACTTCCTGAAGCATTAGAGAAGTGGTCAGTATCTTTATTTGCCCGATTACTACCGCGTATCTTAGAAATTATTTATGAAATCAATGCGCGTTTCTTAGCCGAAGTTGCGTTAGCTTGGCCTGGTGATGTTGAAAAACAGCGTGCACTATCGCTTATCGAAGAAGGCCCTGAGCCGCAAATTCGCATGGCATATTTAGCGATTGTAGGTAGTTATTCGGTTAATGGTGTGGCTGCACTTCACACTGAGCTGCTTAAAGCTGGCTTATTTAACGAGTTTTATCAGCTATGGCCAGATAAATTCAATAATAAAACCAATGGTGTAACACCGCGTCGTTGGTTAGCACATTGTAACCCAGAGTTGGCTAAACTGCTTAATCAACACATTGGTGATGAATGGGTTGCTGACTTTAGCAAAATTAGCCAGTTACGCCGTCTATATGACGACCCTAAATTCCATAAACAATGGCAAGCTGTAAAGCACACTAATAAGCAACGCCTTGTTGAATTAGTAAAAAACCGCTGTGGTGTACAGTTTGACGCTGAAATGATGTTTGACGTGCAAGTTAAACGTATTCACGAATATAAGCGTCAGCTATTAAACGTACTGCACGTTATTCACCTTTACGATCGTATTCGCCAAGGCGATACAGCAAACATTGTTCCTCGTTGCGTGCTACTGGGCGGTAAAGCTGCACCAGGTTACTACATGGCGAAGAAAATTATTAAATTAATTAATAACGTAGCAGAAGTGATCAATAAAGATCCGCTTGCTAAACCGTATTTAAGAGTTGCTTTTTTACCTAACTACAACGTAACAGCCATGGAAACTATTTGCCCAGCAACTGATTTATCTGAGCAAATTTCTACAGCAGGTAAAGAAGCATCTGGCACAGGTAACATGAAGTTCATGATGAACGGTGCTTTGACTATAGGTACGTTAGATGGCGCTAACATTGAAATTCGTGATGCAGTGGGTGCTGATAACTTCTTCTTATTTGGTGCACGTGCAGAGCAAATTGACGATATCAAAGCACATTATAATCCTGAGCAGATTATTCACCAAACTGACAGCCTCTATAAAGTAATGCAATTACTTGAGAGCGGTCATTTTAACCTGTTTGAGCCTAATTTATTTGACGACATTATTGCGGCGATTAAGAGCCCGCACGATCCATGGTTAGTCGCTCATGATTTTGCCAGCTTTGTAGAAGCGCAAGAGCAAGTTGAACAAGCCTACTTAGATACTGCTCACTGGACAAAAATGAGTATTTTGAATACTGCAGCCAGTGGCATGTTTTCGAGCGATAGAACCATTAGTCAATACAGTGATGACATCTGGCATTTGGAGCCATTAATGGATACTAGTGCACAGCAAAACACACAGAAGAAAAGCAGCTAGCTTAAGACGGAGAGAGTTATGCCAAGTTATGCAAACCGATATATAAGTAGTTTAACAAGAGAAACGTATGCCCTCATCCTAGCAGGAGGGCGAGGTTCACGTTTACATGAATTAACAGACTGGCGTGCTAAACCAGCAGTCTATTTTGGTGGTAAACACCGAATCATCGACTTTCCACTGTCGAACTGTATAAATTCAGGTATTCGTCGAGTTGGTATTGCTACTCAATATAAGTCGCACTCGTTAATTCGTCACGTAAATCGTGCATGGGGCCATTTCAAAAAAGAATTGGGAGAATCAGTTGAAATACTTCCTGCCTCTCAGCGAAATGGAGATGACTGGTATTGTGGTACAGCTGATGCGGTATTCCAAAATATGGATATTATCCGCCATGAGCTGCCTAAGTATGTGATGATCCTCTCGGGTGACCACGTTTATTGTATGGACTACGGTGGTTTGTTGGCTAAACACGTTGAGACAGGTGCTGATATGACGGTATGTTGTATTGAGGTACCTTGCGAAGAAGCTGCAGATACATTTGGTGTAATGACAGTTGATGAAAGCAATCGTGTTCGTCGTTTTGATGAAAAACCTGCTGAGCCTACTTCTGTGCCTGGTAAGCCAGGGACCTGTTTAGCATCAATGGGTAACTATATTTTCAATACTGAGTTCTTATTTGAACAATTGAAAAAAGACGCAGAAACTGAAGGTTCTGGCCGAGATTTCGGTCACGATATTATCCCTGCTATCATCGAAGAGCATAACGTATTTGCATACCCGTTTAGAGATGTACATGATGGTCAGCCATACTGGCGCGATGTGGGTACACTTGACTCATTCTGGGAAGCCAACATGGAGCTGGTAATGCCACAGCCACAGCTTGACCTTTATGATCCAAAATGGCCAATTTGGACTTATCAAGAGCAGTTACCACCTGCTAAATTCATTTTTGATGATGATGACAGACGTGGTATGGCTGTTGATTCAACAGTATCAGGTGGCTGTATTATTTCTGGTTCTAAAGTTAAGAAGTCACTACTTTTCTCGAATGTATATGTTCATTCATTCTGTGAAATCGAAGAATCAGTGATATTACCAGGTGTTAAGATCAACCGAAATTGTAAGATTAGGCGTGCTATTATTGACCGTAACTGTGAGATCCCCGAAGGACTTGAAATCGGTTACGATAACAAAGTCGACAAAGAAAATGGCTTTAGAGTCTCGAAAAAAGGGATTGTGCTGGTCACTCGTGATATGTTGAATGAGCTTGCAAAGAAGTTAGAGCAACAAGAGCAAGATAATAAACGCCTTGCTTAAGCAATCGCGCTAAGACAAAAAGGGAGGGCATGCCCCTCCTTTATTTATATTTGAATAATACCAGTTTGCTTAATTAAGTATTATTGCCAATTGGTATAAAAGTTTTATGGAGTACTGCAAAGCATGCATGTATTGATGGTAGCTGCAGAGAATGATGCATTACCGAATGCAAAAGTCGGTGGTGTAGCGGATGTTGTTAGAGATTGCCCTAAAGCGTTAGTAGAAAAAGGCCTTAGTGTTGATGTGGTGATCCCAGATTATGGCTTTGAGTATTTAGAGCGGCATCACATAGGTGTAGTGCACGTGCCCTTTGCAGGTCATATGCAAAAACTGGATGTGTGGAAGCTTGCTAAAAGTGAAGAAGGTATAACGCAACTGCTTATTTCTCATTGGGAATTTAGCCGCCATAACGGCGCTGTTTATTGTAATGATGAACCGGGCCGTCCGTTTGCAACCGATGCAAGTAAGTTTGCTCTTTTTAACGCTGCTGTTTGCGAAGCCTTATTACAAGGGCTTATTCGCACGCCGGATGTTGTTCACTTACATGATTGGCACAGTGCTTGTGTTGCTCTATTACTTAAATCAGATAGCCGCTATAGAAAACTAGCGCACTTATTTTTAGCTTACACAGTACATAACCTTGCATTGCAAGGGATACGTCCTTTCAAAGGTGATAGCTCAAGCCTAGAAGCCTGGTTCCCAAGTTTAGGTTATAACGGCGAAAGGTTATGCGATCCGCGCTATTTTGATTGCTTTAACCCAATGCGTACTGCTATTAACCTGGTTGATAAAGTACACCTTGTTTCGCCAACTTATTGCCAAGAAGTACTGCGTCCAAGTGATGCTGAAAAAGGCTTTTTTGGTGGTGAGGGACTTGAAGCTGACTTGCAGGCTGCCTATGAACAAGGGCGTGTAGTGGGCATTCTTAATGGTTGCGAGTACCCAGGAATGAAGCTTGAAGACATCAGCTTAGCGAGTCTTTATCAACATGCCGAAAATGCGTTATTTCAATGGATGGCAAAAAGCCCAGTATTAGATTCAAGCTATTACATAGCGCATCAACGATTACTTCAATTTAAAACACGGCCGTTTTCTGGGCCATTAGTAACCAGTGTGGGTCGTTTAACGGACCAAAAAGCACTGTTACTTCGCCAGCCTTATGATAAAGGGCTTGTGTTAGATGAGTTATGTCAGCGTTTAAAACAACATAACGGCTACATGGTTATTTTAGGCTCAGGGGATACTGAACTTGAGCACATCATGACATCAGTTATGGCACGTCAAGATAACCTGCTATTTTTAAAAGGTTATGCGCATTATGTTGGTGAATACATGTACCACTTAGGCGATTTATTTTTAATGCCAAGTTCATTTGAGCCGTGTGGTATTAGCCAGATGTTAGCAATGCGAGCAGGACAGCCGTGCTTAGTACATGGTGTAGGTGGTTTACGTGATACAGTAGAACATCATGTGAGTGGTTTTAGTTTCCAAGGCGAGAGTTTGGCATCACAAAGCTACGAACTTGTTACTAGTTTTAGTGATGCGCTTGAACTTAAAAAATCGCAACCAGAAAAATGGTGCTCAATATGTGAACAGGCTAGAAATGCCCGTTTTACGTGGCAATCCGTTGCAGAAGGCTATTTATCTGGCTTATATCAATAAAAAGTAAGTGATTCATGGTAATTAGGTGACTTTTTTACCAATTTCAGCTATTAATTACTTAGTGTGATATAAAATAAGAAAAGTAGGTAAAGTGGCTGTATTTGTTGCTAGGCAAGCGGTCTTTAATCGTCGTCAACAAGTTGTCGCCTATGAGCTACTATTTAGAGATAGTTTACAAAATAGTTTTCCTGATGTGTCAGAGAGCACGGCAACGGCTCGCCTAATTATGGAAAACCAGCTCAATTTAGGTACTCGTCATATAACGTCGGGTAAAAAAGCATTGATTAATATTGGTCCAGAGTCTTTGAAGCTGGACCTTTGCGCATTTTTGCCAACAAATGATGTCGTGATTGAGTTACTTGAAACCATTGAGCCAACGGACGAAAATTACGAATATTGCCGTGAGTTATTTCATAACAACTATAAATTAGCGTTGGATGATTTTGTTTACCAACCCGAATGGGACCGTTTTTTAAAACTTATTCGTTTAATAAAGTTTGATGTTCAGCAAACCCCTTTTGAAGAATTGGCCCCGATTGTTCATAAACTAAAAAAGTATCAAAAGATAAAGCTATTAGCTGAAAAACTCGAAACAGCTGATGATTACGAAAAAGCGCATAAAATGGGCTTTGATTTTTTTCAGGGTTATTTTTTTGCTAAACCGAAGATGATTCAGCATCGTGATATTGATTACAATTATGCGCTGGTATTATCGATTTATGCACAAGTCATGCGCCCAGATCCAGATATCAGTGAAATCGCTGGTTTGTTTTCTTTAGATACTGCACTTGCTTATAAACTGTTACGTTTAATAAATAGCGGTGTTTTTCCTATAAAGAGTAAAATTGGCTCATTAAAACAAGCGCTTGTTTATTTAGGTCATGAACGACTTAAAAAGTTTGTTAGCCTAATTATTACTGCCCACAGTGCCCAGTCAAAACCAGCCGAGTTGACTCGGCTTTGTGTTGTAAGAGCCCGTTTTTGTGAATTAATCGCTCAGCGTGTTGCTAAACAGCAAACTGGTGAAGCATTTTTAACAGGGCTATTTTCATTACTTGATGCCATATTAGATCAACCTATGGAAAAGTTATTGGATAGATTGCCGTTTCCTGACGAAATTCATGCCGCTCTCATGCAAGAAAAAAATATCCTCTATTACATACTTGAAACGGTTAAAGCGTACGAAACTGGTAGCTGGTGGGCGCTTGAACAGGCTGTTGCCTATCTAAGCATTGAAAGCGCAGATCTTCCCAAGATATACGAAAATGCAGTAAATTGGAGTGATAGCTGCAGGCAAAACCTATAAGGGATTTATGCGCAATATAAATATGGATGTGTTACGGGGTATTGCGGTACTCGGCTTGATGTTTATGAACATCTACACCTTTGCTGTGTTTGAGTATGACTATACCCCAAGTGCTACGCCACCCTTTTCAGACTCGCTAATTTTCACTATTAATACCGTGTTTATTGATGGGCGTTTTAGAAGCCTTTTTTGCTTGTTATTCGGAGCATCTTTAGTTATTCAATGGCAGCTTTGGCAAAATGTTGAAAAACAACATAAACGGCTAAAAGTTTTGGCATTTATAGGCCTTGCCCATGGTTTTTTATTATGGGCTGGTGATATTTTGTTTATTTATGCTTGTGCAGGCTGGTTAACGCTTAAATTTAGTCAGCAAGATGAAGAAAAAAACTTGCGTATAGGTCTGTTGTTTTTATTTATCGGCGCCTTTATTTCATTCTTACTTGCCTTTGTAGAGCCAGATTTTAACCCTGTAACGAGAAGCTCTGAGAGTTTCTTAATGGCGTATGATGCAGCGTATTCTTCTTACTTCGCAGGATTCGTCAGTAACTTTTTGATATTTATCATAATGCTTATTGCTGTACCCCTTATCACTGTGTGGATGGCCGCAGGGTTAATGATGATGGGTGTCTATTTATACAAGAAAGGCGTATTTGTTCAGGGTTTAACAAACTCCCAGTTCAAGTTGATTGTTCCAGCTGCGATAAGTTTAACGGCCCTGAGATTAATAATCGATCCAAACCAGAGTGTCTTTATGTACGCGATTGTAGAACCAATTAATTGGTTGGCTGCTTTATCCATGGCTATTTTTTATTGCCACATTATTGTGAAAGTAGTTAAGAATATCCCTAATAACTGGTTGCTGCTACAGCAAGCTGGGCGTATGTCATTGACGTTATATTTGATGCAAACAGTCATATTTATATTGTTTTTTAAAGTTGTATTTCCTACTGCTGCGCTTAGCTTTGATAGAATAGATTACTGGTTAGTTATTGCTGTTATGCTTGTTTTTCAATTGTTTTTTTGTAAAGTGTATAGTATGTATTTTAAACACGGTCCGTGCGAGTTAATTTGGCGAAAATTATCTAATTAATTCCTCGTATACAATAATTATAATAGAGTGAGGCGGTAATGCGGATTTGCTTGTTTGTTCTAACCTTGCTTAGCTATTCACCGCTATATGCTGGCGAGCAATTCTCTGTGCTGTTAGTTAACCCCTCAGTTAAAAGTGATTTATTTTGGCAAAGAGTGACTAATGTGATGCAGGTTGCTGCCAAGCAAAATAATGTCGCTCTTACAACAATTTATGGCGGTGGAAATCGCCACATTCAATTAGCTGAGCTGAAACAATACCTTCAATATAACGCTAAACCCGACTACGCAATTTTAATTAATTACCCAGGTGGTGCAGAGCAGTCAATGACCTTGCTTGAGCAGCACAAAATTAAATTTATCACCCTTGAAGAAACGATTGTTGGCGTAGAGCGAAACGAAGTCGGTAAACCCCGTCAGCGCTTTAAGTATTGGTTAGGTGAAGTATTTCACGATAACTTCAAAGCCGGTGAGCAACTTGGCAAAGCCTTACTTGATGAGGCAATAAATACAAAGCAAACGCCTCATTTTGTTGCTATTAATGGCCATTATGGTACTGAATCTGACACCCGCAGTGATGGCCTCGTTCATTATTTACGTAAACAAGATGTTGAGCTTGAGCAAGTTGTCTATGCAAATTGGAGTAAGCAGGAGGCTGCGAATAAAGTAAGCCGATTATTGCAACGACACCCTGATAGCAATGTGATTTGGTGTGCGTCTGATTTAATGGCGCAAGGCGCCCTAGAAGCTGTGAAAGGTAAAACAGATAAAGCCTATTTCATAGGTGGCATAGACTGGCTTGATGATAATTTAGACTTAATTGAACAACAAAAACTCACGGCCAGTGTTGGCGGGCATTTTATGATGGGAGCGTGGGCACTAATTAGCGTGGTCGATCATCATAATGGCAACCCTTATTGGCAGAATCACGATGCGATTAAGTTTAAGCTTGGGGTGATCACAAAGCACAATATTCAAAGTTACCGCTGGCTAAGAAACATCAAAGATTGGTCGGTTATCCCTTTTGAAGCCTTCTTAC
The DNA here is from genome assembly GCF_014349195.1 of Pseudoalteromonas sp. BZK2. Taxonomy (NCBI): domain Bacteria; kingdom Pseudomonadati; phylum Pseudomonadota; class Gammaproteobacteria; order Alteromonadales; family Pseudoalteromonadaceae; genus Pseudoalteromonas; species Pseudoalteromonas sp. BZK2. The sequence continues at coordinate 94,984 of NZ_JACSOG010000010.1, forward strand.
TGCAAAACAGTAAAAGCACTGAGTACGCCTTCGATTTTGATACGCTACATAGTTTATTGAGCGAAAAGCCCAAAAACGCAGCGCAACACTAAAAGTGTAGTCAAAGAGCCTAGATTCTACCTAGCTTGGTAAAGGCTTCTGGTATAAACTAGCGGCTTTAAAATCCAGACAGAAGTGTGCCATGACAGAGTTAAAGCGATTAAATAAATTTATCAGTGAAACAGGTTTTTGTTCACGCCGTGAGGCAGATAAATATATTGAAGAAGGTCGTGTTACTGTTAATGGCAACTTGCCTGAAATGGGCGTAAAAGTCAGTGATGCCGATGATGTACTCATTGATGGCAAGCCTTTAAAAGCAAAGCCTAAGCTGGTTTATATTGCCTATAACAAACCAGTTGGTATTACTTGTACGACTGAGCGAAAAATCCAAAGCAATATTGTTAAAGCAGTTAATTACCCCGAGCGTATTTTCCCAATTGGACGCTTAGATAGACCTTCAGAAGGCTTAATTTTCTTAACTAACGAAGGCGACATCGTTAATAAAATTCTTCGCGCTGGTAATAATCATGAAAAAGAATACGTAGTAACGGTTGATAAACCACTTAATCGCCAGTTCGTTAATAAGATGGCAAATGGTATCCCTATCCTCGATACCGTTACTAAAAAGTGTAAGGTTAAACAAACCGGCCCGCAGCAATTTACCATCGTGCTAACACAAGGCTTAAACCGCCAAATACGCCGTATGTGTGAATATTTAGGCTATGAAGTGGTGACTTTAAAGCGCACACGAATTATGAACGTGACCCTAAAGGGTTTAAAAGTAGGGCAGTGGCGTCACTTAACCGAACAAGAAATGGCTGAGATCAATAACTCAATTGCCGACTCAGGTAAAACGGAAGAGCGTTCAATTGATGAAAACAAACAGCCAACGCAAGCTCGTGCGAAGCAAAAGCCACGCAATGAAGAAGAAAAAAAGCGCGACTTTTCTAAATACGTGAAAAAAGCACGCAATGATGCCAAGCAAGGTCAATCAAGAACAAAGGCTGGCAATTCTCACTCATCAAAACCAAATCAAACGAAGCGAAGCAGTACTAAACGCACCGGCACATTAAGTCTGAAAAAGTAAGCTTCAGAGTATAGAACCCTGACTAGTATTTGCTCGTAATCTTCAGGGTTCTAAATGATACTGATTTCAACCTTAGCGTTTATTAGGGTAAATAGCATCTTCAAGACGGTCTCTTTTCTGTTTAAATTCTTTTTTAGTGAGTTTTTTCGCGATAATATCGATAAGTTGATGTTTTCTTACAAAGAATAGCTCTTTTGTATGGTCATCTTCAATTAGTAATGTAATAGCGCTACTTTATTGTTTTTAACACTTGCTTCAATCAATTTGAGTCCATTCACAATCAAGTTAGGTCTAAAATACAGAGCAATTTGACTGTGTTGTGGAAAGTCGTAATGAGATTCAACAGCGCGGTTTGAAACAGAATCACACCCGAACTCAAAATCGGGTGATTGTTGCCCTTCACAAATATCTGCGACTGGCGTGCCTATTTCCCCAAAAATCCATCTTGAGTTAGATATCAATCCATTTTGTCCTTCAATTGCTAAAATAGCATCAGATAAAGTTTCAACGGCAACGTGAAAAGCCACATTAGACTCATGCTGATAGTATGCTTTTTCATTGGCACTTAAAGTACCACTGAGTATTGCAATCAATAAGTAAAATACTTTTCTACGCATCTTAGTCCTTCAAGTATTAAATCAGCAGCAATAGGTTAGCACACAAGTTGAACAGTTAATCGTTAAATAGACACCCACCTTAAAATCATTAAATAGACACCCACTTTATTCACAACCATAACCAGACCACCATAAATAGACACCCACTTTAAGCAAACCTTTGGAAGCTAGGAGCTTACCTGCTAAGGTACTATCACTGATAAGCTGACTTATTAAATAAAGCTGGTGCTAATTCTAGGTAGTTAGTGTTGATATTTGGAGAGGCTGTACTGGTTTTATCTGTATAGCATTTTTTAAAGATTGGTGATGGGTTGAATCAGGTGAAAAAATAAATGTTATTTACTTTTCTTGTAATCTCATTTTTGGGATTTATATATTTTAAGTTATTTGCGAGGAAAAGAAATGGGCTTGCGACTTGGTTATTTTATATTTCTACCGTCATTTTTGGCGTCTTTTCGATGAATGCTTTTATGGAGAGTGAAGAAATGTTTTACCTTGGAGTTTTCTCTTTTTTTATCTTCGTAATTACTATTTATTTGATGAGTATGAGAATAAAAAAATAAGTAGAAGCGCATATTTCCATTTCCCATTTGTTACCTTTTAAAAAAATATCAAGCACAGTTAACCTCAGTAGAACTGATGAGCACTTGCTGACATTTGCAATACAATCAGTGCCATTAAGTTAAATAGACAGCCACTTTATTCACAACCATAACTAGACCACCATAAATGGACACCCACTTTATTTAAAACCACAATCAGAACATCAAAAATAGACACCCACCATAAACGGACACCCACTTTAAACGCCGTTAACTAGACACCCACCTTAAAACTAGACACCCACCTTAAATAACAAAATACTTATGCTAGACACAGGCGAGCTCTCGGCATTCGACTTTACCGAGAATAATAAATAAGTTAATGATTGATAGCTGACCAATGTTTCACGACTAATAAACTGGGTTATCAATGGCTACTTTTCAGAATGTATTTATCTTTATTGCATCTCTATTGTTTGTTGGTTATGGGGTGTTGGGATTACTAACGAATAAAATTCGTGTAGGTAGCCGAAGTTATACAGGGAGCATTAGCACCATCCATAAGCACCAAGAGCCAGTGCGTTTTTATTTTTGGTGTTGCTTATTTTTATTTGCTGGCTGTGGCGGATTTTAATACCTTTTAAAATAATAGGTAATAAAGAAAAAGCCCTAACAGTTTGCTGATAGGGCTTTTGGTTGAGAGTCAATCTGTATTAATTAGCGTGACGCTGCTTTGGTACTTTGATCTTAAACAGCATGGTATAGAGCACTGGCACAACAATCAGTGTCAGCACTGTCGCAAAACCAAGACCAAACATAATGGTTACCGCCATTGACTGGAAGAACACGTCAAATAGCAGTGGGATCATGCCTAAGATGGTCGTAATTGCAGCCATCGCTACAGGGCGAACACGGCTTACACCAGAGTCGAATACTGCTTTGTAAGGGTCTTTACCACTATCAAGTTCAAGGTTAATTTGATCAACTAATACAATGCCGTTTTTAATGAGCATACCGCTTAAGCTCAGTAAGCCAAGCAATGCCATAAAGCTAAATGCTGCATTCATTAGTAATAAACCAGCTGATACACCTACAATGGCTAGTGGCACTGTTGCCCAAATCACTAAAGGTTTTTTAACTGAATTGAATAGTAATACAGTTATAGCGAACATAGCTAAGTAACCAAGAGGTAATGAGCCGAAAATCGCTTTTTGCGCATCTGTTGATGACTCATATTCGCCGCCCCATTGCAATTCATAACCACGTGGTAGTTCAATAGCTTCAATGTCTTTGCGAACACGTGCAAAGAGCTTCGCTGGAGTCTCATCGCCAATAACATCGTGGTCAGCCATTACAGTGATGGTACGCTTACGGTCACGTCGCATGATCAAGCTGTCTTCCCACTCAACAACAAAATCATCAACCACTTGTGTCACCGGAACAAACACTCCTAACACTGGGCTGTAAATTTGTAAGTCGCGCAAGCTTTCAACGTTTAAGCGCTCTTCAGCAGGTGAGCGAGCAATAATAGGCAGCATTTGCGTGCCGTCTTTATATACGCCGACTTGTTTACCCGATAAGCTAGTTAACAGCAGCTGATCAAGGTCTGATTTAGCAATCCCTAAACGACGGGCTTTTTGCTCGTTAAATTGTGGACGAATTAACTTCGAGCGAGCACGCCAATCGTCACGAATATTAAATGCCCCCGCATCTTGATGCAGAATGTCTTTCGCTTCTTTTGCTAATTGGCGAAGTACCACAGGATCAGCACCAGAAAAGCGCGCTTCAATTTTTGCATCTGTTGATGGGCCAATTTCCATACGTTTAACTTTAAGCTGAGCATCAAGTACATGTTCATGTTGGTAATCGCGTACTTTTTTAATCATGGTTGTAACAGCTTCGCGGTCTTTTACTCGAATAATCAATTGCCCATAGGCTGGGTATGATTTCTCAGGTGCGTAAGTCAGCATGAAACGCGGTGCACCTTGACCAACCGTTGTGGTTATTTCTTCAACCAGTGGGTCGGCTTGTAAGAATTTTTCGAGCTTTGCAACACCATCCATAGTGGTATGAATATCAGCGCCTTGTGTATGCCAATAATCAACATAAAACATAGGAGTATTCGATGCTGGGAAGAACGACTGCTTGATAAATTTAAAGCCATAAACTGAGCTAACAAGCATGATCACCATCAGCAGTAGCGTGGTTTTACGGTACCGCATTGCTGTATGTAACACGCCTTTATAAACATTAAAAATAACACCTTGATAAGGGTCTTCATCGTGATGCGGCTGTTTTTCAGTGGCTTGTTTAAACATTAAATCAGCGAAAAAAGGCGTTAAGGTAATGGCGGTGATCCAGCTTAGTAACAAGGAAATAAACAACACCCAGAACAAGCTGCCAGCAAACTCACCACTGGCATCTGAACTCAAGCCAATCGGCGCAAAGGCAGTAATTGCAATAACCGTAGCCCCCAGTAATGGCCACTTGGTTTGATTAACGATGTTAGTCGCCGCTTGCAGTTTTGTTTGACCGCGTTTGAGGTTTATTAATATGCCTTCGGTTACTACAATGGCATTATCTACCAGCATCCCTAAAGCTATAATCAAGGCGCCAAGCGAAATCCGCTGTAAATCAATGGCAAACAACTTCATGAAAATGAAGGTACCTAATACGGTCAGTAGCAGTATTACACCAATCAGTACGCCACTTTTAAAGCCCATAAATATTAAAAGTACAATAATAACGATGGCAACAGCTTCAAGTAGGCTGATAATAAAGCCACTAACTGACTTCTCAACCTCTTCTGGTTGGTTATAAACGCTGTTAATTTCCATACCATGTGGTCGTTGATACTCTAGTGACGCTAAATGGGCATCAATATTTGCACCTACATCAACAACGTTAACGCCAGTGCTAAACGACACACCTACCAGTAGTGCTTGCTGCTGGTTATAGCGAATAATATTGTTAGGGACTTCTGCGTACTCACGAAAAACGGTGGCAACGTCACCTAAGTAAATAAGCTCATTTTCACCAGGCTTAGAAATCAGTAGGTTTTCGAGCTCTTTTACGTCTTTAAATTCACCGGTTGGGTGTAAGCGAATTGATTCATCGCCAACACGCACTTTACCAGCGTTCGACACGCTATTTTGAGTTTGTAAAAGTTGATAAATACGATTAGGCGAAATACCTAACTGGGCAAGCTTGCGGGTTGAAATCTCAACCATAACTTGTGCTTGTTGCTCACCACCCACTGTTACTTTACTAACGCCATCAACCAAAACAAGCTCACGTTTTAAATAATCAACGTAATCTTTTAGCTCATCGTAAGAGTAACCATCGCCAGTGACTGCATACATCACCCCGTATACATCACCAAAGTCATCCATAATCTTGCTTGGATAAACACCTGAGGGCATCGACGATGCCTGATCATTGATTTTACGACGCAGTTCGTCCCATATTTGGCGTAAGTCTTGTTTACGATAATTGCTTTTCATCTCGACGGTAATTTGCGATTTACCCGGTGATGAAATACTGGTTACGTAATCAACATACGGCAGCTGTTGAATTGCATTTTCAATAGGGAAGGTGACTTCTTCTTCAACCTGCTGTGGTGACGCGCCCGGATAAAGGGTGATCACCATGGCTTTTTTTAGGGTGAATTCAGGGTCTTCAAGTTGTCCTAAGCCAAAGTAAGCGACGGTTCCACCAATAAGTAGAAACAGCGCGAACATCCAGCTAATGACTTTTCTTTCAATAGCGAGTGCAGCAAAGCTCATTATAAGCCTCGCTCTTTTTGCCATGGACGCACTTTCATGCCTTCTTCTAAAAAGTGCACACCAGCAGCCACAACGATTTGGCCTTCTTTAATACCTGATAGTACTTCAATGCCATCACGGTGTAATTGGCCAACTTCAACAGCTTGCTTGTGCACTAAACCGGTGTTTTCGTCATAAAGCCACACATAGCTGTTGTTGTTTTCGGACTTAGTAGGTTCTGAGAATACCGCCTCAACTGGCAGCAATGTATAAGGTGATTGTGAGCTGGTGATTTTGCTTAAATCTATATCAACGCGGCCAGTCATGCCGGCAAGTAGATTAAAATCTTCTGGCACAGGTAATGAAAACACGACTTTATACGTTAAAGTAATTGGGTCGGCTTGGGTATCGAACTCTTTGACCGTTAATTGATATGACTTGTTTGGGTAACCATCAAATACAACATCAGGTTGGTAGTGAACATCTTTATCGATGCGTGCAATGAGTTTTTCGGGTACTTGAATAACCACGTCCATTAGGTCGCGGGTTTCAAGGCGAAGGATGTTTTGTTTTGCTTGAATGTTTTCAAAGTTTTTCACAAACACTTTTGCCACAGTACCGGCGAACGGCGCGCGTAATTCGCTATTATCTAGGTTGGTTTTGGCAATTTTTAGCGCTGACTCAGCAACCTGTTTATTAGCAAGCGCTTGGTCTAACTCAGATTGGCTGGCAATTGAGCGGTTAAATAGCTTTTGCACACGCTCAAGTTGAGACTCAGCAAGTTCATAGCGTGCTTTACGCTCATCATATTGCAGTTGAAAATCTTCAGGATCGAGTTTGGCTAAAAGCTGGTCTTTCTCAACGTGTTGGCCCGCAAGAGCAGGGAACTCAAGTAACTCACCATTCACACGAAAGGCAAGATAAGAACCTTGGTTAGCAACCACTTCAGCAGGAAAGCTGCGAATGCTTTGCTCTGAATTATTGCCAATATTAAAAAGTTTAACAGGACGTACTACCGGCTCTGCTTCATTGTGCTGTGCTTGCTCTGAACATGCCGCAAGTAACAGAAACATGCTGCTCATTAACACGGCGGGTGCCAATCTCATTGTCTTCTCCATAGATAAGAAAGCATAAATTTGCTGCAGGATACGCTGCAAAGATATAAAATAAAAATTATTAAATTTTAGAAACAGCATAAGTTTTATTTATATAGTTTGCCATTAATGAATTTAAATCAATTAATCATTCTAGATGCTATTGTGCAAAGCTCTAGTTTGAGCCAAGCCGCACTTAAATTGCATAAGACTCAACCCGCGCTCACGTTAGCAATCAAAAAGCTAGAATCAGAGCTAGGGTTTGAACTACTAGACCGCAGTCAATACAGGTTACACCTCACAGAAAAAGGCCGTATTTTTTATCGTGAGGCCCGCTTATTACTTAATGCAAACAGTGAGTTAAGTTCACTTGCTAAAGAGCTGGCACTAGGTAATGAAGCCAATTATAAAATTTGCTATGAGCAGCTTTGCCATCAAAACAGCTATAACCAAGTGATCAGCCAAACCTTCAAACGTTTTGCCAGTACAGAGTTTAGTATTTCTTCAGGGAAGCGCTTTGTATCTCTTGAGCAGGTTAATAGTCATCAGGCTGATTTAGGAATTGGCCCTTGGTTTGATTTGTTTCATGCAACAGGGGATCTCGAAAGTTTACCGATTGGTAAATTTGATATCGGTATTGTCAGTGCGCCTGATGTGGTGCCTTGTGAAATCAGTTTTGCAGATATTCAAAATTACCCGTGTTTGGCCATGTTTGAAAGCGACTTGAGTTTTGACAGTGATAGGCTTTCTTATACGCTAGGCTCTGCATTAATGAAAATTGACGATATAACCAGTGTTAAGTCATTTTTACTTTCTGGTGCGGGCTGGGCAATGATCAGTTTGCAACATTGCCAAGCAGAAATCGACGCAGGTTTATTGCAGCAAATTAAAATTGTCGACCGTGAACACCAGTTTGGCGCAGAAATTCGTGTATTTAGACAGCACTCGGTTCATCATGGCCCTGTTGCAAGAGCTATTTGGCAAGATTTTAGCGAGGTCAGTAAACATTATTTGGAGTCGAGTCGTGCAGCAGGCAACTAAAGAAGAGTTAATTTATACCATTATTTGTGCCATTCCTGAGGGAAAAGTTGCCAGTTATGGGCAAGTAGCAAAGCTTGCAGGATACCCTAATAACTCAAGGTTAGTGGGCAGGTTATTAAAAGTAATGCCCGAAGGCTCAAACATTCCTTGGCATCGGGTAGTTAATAGCCAGGGGAAAATATCGTTTCCTGAAGGCAGCAATAAGCATCTGGAGCAACGACAAAAACTACTCAGTGAAGGTGTTACCTTTAATAAGACTAAAATTAATATGCGCCTGCACCAGTGGGACTAATAAACATACAAGCTAATTGATAGGTAATGACAAACACAGCCAATTAACACGAATACGTGCCAAATTGCATGGCTGTAATGGCGGGTTTTAGCGCTGTAAAAAACAGTGCCTAAACTGTACGCAATCCCGCCAGCTAGCAACCACCATAAAGCGCTTAAATCAAGATTCAAATAAAGTGGGTAAACAAGTGCTAATGCAAACCAGCCCATTAATAAATAGGTAGCGAGAGAGACTTTTTTATTCGTGTTTTTGACCAGTAATTTATATGCAACACCACCAAGCGCTAAAGACCAAATAAACACTAAAGCAGCAATTGCCCAAGCCCCAGATAACGAAATAACTAAATAAGGCGTGTAGGTTCCGGCAATAAGCAAGTAAATCGCACAGTGGTCACATTTTTTATAAATGGCTCGTATACGCTCTCTGGTACTGGCGTGATATAAGGTCGAGGCTAAAAATAATACCAGTAGGCTTGAGCCGTACACGATGGCGCTCACCGTAGCTGACACAACTTTAGATTGTGAAATTAAATCCCACAGCACATATACCGCAAACAGGACTCCCATGCCGTGAGTAAGCACGTTAAGTTGTTCTTCTTGGCGTGAATAAGGGAGTTGTTCTGTCATATCTATCTACTAAAAATGAGTGAATAAAACAGTTTCAGTGTACAAGTGTGCGCTGAAGTTGGCAATGCTTATTTTTTCACTAAATATTGGTCAAAATATTTAAATTCGTTGGTTATATTAACCAATCCTGAATGAGGTTGAAAAATAAAATTATATTTAAATCTTTAAAAATCAATTGGTTAAAAAATATTTTCAGTGTGGCACAACCTTTGATTAAGTAATTACGACTAATTACTTAAAGAGACAAGGAATACCACTATGAATAACTCACTTAAATTAACTACTGCTGCGTTACTTGTATTAGGGTCAACTCAAGCAAGCGCTACTGACTTTGAATTAGATATCAGCAACACCATTACACAATCTGTTAAAAGCTATGTTCAACAAGCAAGCATTGAATTGAAAGAAAGCGTAATGAACAGCATTGAGTTTGATGCTCAAAAGTTACTAGATACTTACATGAGTGAAGATGCAATTGCTTCGAAAGAAGACGAAGTAAAAATTGCTCAAGCTCCTAAAGCAACAAACAAGCAGTAAGGAAACAAGACAATGAGTAGTGAAATCAGCTTATTTTTACTTATGGTTGCACCGGTTTTGAGTTTACTCAGTGCGTATGCATCAATCGAATTATTTCGTAACGTTGCGCAATGGTTCAATTTCTAGAGTACAAAGTAGATATTAAGATTTCATGAAATATTGATCGGCGGATTAAAAGCGCACGTAATTAAAGGCATGTGGTTTTAGAATAGTAGACTTTATGAAGCGTGCGATTTTTCCTTTACCGGTTTTTATTTTACCTGAAGGGTTCACCAAGCTAAGAATTTTTGAGCAGCGTTACTTAACGATGGTCAAAGAAGCGGTACAAGATAATACAGGTTTTGTGCTGTGCACTTATCAACACGATACAGATCTTAACTTGCCCGAAATAGGTTGTTTAGTGCAAATAACCGACTTCAATCAAGATGATAGTGGCCAATTACTAATTGATGTTTATGCTGAACATGCCGTGTCTATGCATAACGCGTATCAGGATAAGCAGCAACTACGCCATGCTGACATCGAACTAATTACATCGCCTTCATGGTATGTAAACACACCAATCAATGACGAAAACACTCTATTGAGCGACACGCTTCGTGCTGTGTTTGCAAATCAGCCTGATTTAGCTGGCCTTTATAAAACCCCACAATTTGATAACCTTGCTTGGGTTGTTGCCCGCTGGCTCGAAATTTTGCCTATTTCATTAGTTAAAAAACAACAACTTGCCTTTAAATCTAATTTTGAAAACTTGCTAAGTTTCCTCCATACTCTAATTAACAACGAATTTACTGATTAATGTGATCTCACATCAACTTTTTGGCGTATAAGTTTTTACGACAATAATTGGATGACACAAAGATGGTAAGTCAACAACTTCAAACCGGTTGTAAACCTAACACAGGTCAATATTCTGCCATGCCAGATACACCAAGCAAAGAGCTTGCTGATGCCTTATTTGCTGTAGCAACGCACCGTGATAAGCGTGCGTTTGCTGTGCTGTTCCAATATTTTTCGCCAAAAATAAAACGTTTTGGAATCAAACAATTTGGCTCTGAAGCGCAAGCGATGGAATTAGTTCAAGAAACACTAACCTCAGTTTGGCGTAAAGCGCATCTTTATCACAAAGAAAAAGGGGCGGCGACAACCTGGGTATACACAGTAATGCGTAATGCTTCTTTCGATATGCTCAGAAAAATGAAGAGCAGCAAAGAAGAGTGTATTAGTGAAGATATTTGGCCATTGATAGATGAAGCCGAGCCGGGCCAACACGAATTTAGTGACCATTTAGAAGATAAACAGATTAAACAATACCTTGATAAATTACCCCTTGCGCAACGTGAAGTTGTGCGCGGTGTATATTTCCAAGATATGTCGCAAGAACAGCTTGCTGAACATTTAAATATTCCCGTAGGCACAGTGAAGTCTCGTCTTCGCTTAGCCTTGCAGAAGTTACGCAATGAAATGGGAGATCACCATGATTAAGCACCATCCTAGCAACGAATTACTTGCCAAGTTCAGTGAAGGGAATCTACCTGCCTCTTTGAGTGTTGCAGTCGCTATTCATGTTGAAATGTGTCCTGTGTGTCAAAAAGAGCTTGCTGCGCTTGAAGCGAAAAATGCAGACAATGTATTTGCCGAATCTGATGTTGATCTGGATGATATGTTCGATTCTAGTTTGTTTGATGCGATCACCGCTGATGAAACGATTGATGAAGTGTACGAGCAAGCGCAGGTATCGGTTAATGTTAAAGACAAAACCTACACCTTACCCAGAGCGCTCACGCGTATTGGCCACAGCAAGTTTATGCAAATTGGTAAGCTTGCCCGCTCTCGTATTGATTTAGAGGATGGTCCATTACGAGCAAGCTTGCTTCATATTGATGCGGGTGGTGAAATTCCAGATCACACACATACAGGTTTTGAGCTCACTTTATTATTAGATGGGGAGTTTAGTGATGAAGACGGACACTATGTACCAGGTGACTTTATGATGCTTGATGGTCGTCACAATCACACACCAAAAACGATTGAAGGGTGCTTGTGCTTTACAGTTGTAAGTAGTGCCCTACACTTCAATAAAGGTATTAGTAAATTACTGAACCCAATTGGTAATCTTATCTATTAGTAGAGTTTATATGCAGCAATCGACAATTAAAATTGGTTTAAGCGCCTGCTTAGCAGGCGACAAGGTTCGCTTTGACAGCGGGCACAAAAAATCTAATTTTTGCATGGATGAGTTGGCTAACCATGTTGAATATAAAAAGTTTTGTCCTGAAGTAGCGGTAGGGTTGCCAATCCCTCGGCCAACGATCCGCCAAGTGCGTGTTGGCGATACTATTAAAGTGTGCCGCCCAGATGGTACTGGCGATGTTGGTCCTAAGTTAACAGAATACGGTAAACGCGTTGCCACAGAACAAACGGCAGAATTAAGTGGCTTTGTATTTTGCGCGAAAAGTCCTAGTTGCGGTATGGAACGAATTAAAATCTACAATGAAGCGGGTACAGGTAACACCTCGGAAGGCGTTGGCTTTTTTGCAGAGCAAATAATGGCACATAACCCATTGTTACCATGCGAAGAAAACGGTCGTTTAAATGATATGCACCTTCGCGAAAACTTTGTAATGCGTGTTTATACCTACAAGCACTGGCAAACATTAAGCGAACAACCACTCACAGTACATCGATTGACTCAGTTTCATGCCCAATATAAGTACTTATTGATGGCGCATAACTACGAGGCTTACCGTAGCTTAGGAAATCTACTTGGCACTTTTGACGGTGAAGATATCCAAACATTGGCTGATGAATACATTTTAGGGTTAATGATAGCCCTTAAAAAACCAGCTTCTCGTAAAAATAACGCCAACACCTTAATGCATTTACAAGGTTACTTTAAAAAATCGCTTTCCAAGATTGAAAAGCAAGAACTGCGAGATGCCATTGATGAATACCGTCAAGGTTTAGTGCCACTTTATGTACCTCTTACGTTAATTAAGCATCATTTAAAAGTGCATCCAAATGAGTACCTTGCAAAGCAAGTGTACCTTGACCCTTATCCGAACGAATTAAAACTACGCTACGGAATTTAATGAACACATTATTTTGGTTTAGGCGCGATCTGCGCCTTTTTAATAACGATGCCTTGTATCAGGCAATCGAAAATGGCTGTCGAAATGCAGTGTTTTTTATTACTGAAAAGCAATGGCAAAAGCATGATGTAGCTGCTATTCAGCTAGATTTATTGAAGCGTAGGCTTCACTTTTTAGGTGAGCTTTTAGCCAGTAAAGGCATTCAATTACATATTATTGATGCAGCCGATTACGCTGGTTGTGTTGAAAAATTAGCGTCATTTTGCGAGCAACATCAAGTAAAAAATGTCTACGCTAACAACGAATATGAGCTTAACGAAGTAAACCGAGATAAAGCCTTTTTACAGCACGCTGACAGCAATGGGATTGCTTTTTACGCATACGACGGCGATGTGATTGCGCCGCCGGGAAGCATTAAAAATCAAAGCGGTGAGATGTTCAAAGTATTTACGCCATTTAAAAATGCATGGCTAAAAGTTTATCAAGACACCCACTTTTATTTTGCTGAGCCGCCACAGATGTTTGAGCCCACTGAGTGGCAGCCAAATGAGTTATTGGCCCCAGACGGCAGCTCAGAAAAATGGCCTGTTGATGATGAAACACTCAGCCACGTTTGCGCGCGCTTTATTGAAGAAAAACTCGCAACATATCAAGACCAACGAGATATCCCAAGCATTAAAGGCACCTCGGGTTTAAGCCCTTATTTAGCCCTTGGTATTGTCAGCGTTCATCAATTATTGGCACTGATCCAGCAGCGTCACCCTGATGTACTACGTAGCAGTAAAAGTAACTTGTTTTGTTGGGTTAACGAATTGATTTGGCGTGAGTTTTATCGCCATCTTATCGCGATTTATCCAAACCTAAATAAGTACGAAAATTTTAATGATAAATACAACGCTGTGAAATGGCGTGATGATGACAGCGACTTTAAAGCATGGTGCGAAGGTAAAACAGGCTACCCGTTAGTTGATGCTGCAATGAGGCAGCTTCTGCAAACTGGCTGGATGCATAACCGATTACGCATGGTGGTTGCGAGCTTTTTAACCAAGCATTTATTAATTGATTGGCGTAAAGGCGAGCGTTTTTTTATGCAGCACCTAATAGACGGCGACCTTGCATCTAATAACGGTGGCTGGCAATGGGCTGCAAGTACGGGGTGTGATGCTCAGCCATATTTCCGAATTTTTAACCCTATCACCCAAAGCGAGCGGTTTGATCCAGATGGTGAATTTATCCGTAAATATTTACCAGAGCTGGAAAAAATACCTGCTAAGCAAATCCATTTTCCGCATGATTATCTAGCGAAACAGGGTAAGTCGAGCAGTTATTGGCCAGCAATTGTTGATCATAAAGCCGCACGAGAGCGAGCGCTTAACGCATTTAAGGTGTGACATGGACAAGGCGATCCTTGATAGGTTTATTGATGTTTATCAAACACTCAATAAAGACAATTTACAGTTACTGAATGAAATCTATCATACAGATATTAATTTCGCAGATCCCTTGCATGCGGTAAATGGTCTTGGGGAACTGCGTGAATACTTCAAAAACCTTTACGCCAATGTACTTTCTTGCAAATTTGTTATTGAAGACAGCTATGTTACTGAAAATACCGAGGGCAAAGACGACATCGCGTTTATCTATTGGACTATGCAATATCGACATCCAAAGCTTAACAAAGGCCAAGCAATCTCGGTTGCAGGCCATAGTCGTTTAAAGTTTGCTGGCGATAAAATAATTAATCATCGCGACTATTTTGACGTAGGCGCTATGCTTTACAGGCATATTCCCGTGCTTGGCTCGGCTGTGAAATACATTGATAAAAGAGCGAGTGCATAATGACGACATTAATTACAGGTGCAACTTCAGGTATTGGCGAGTCATTAGCAACGCTTTATGCAGACAATAATGAACAGGTCATTGCATGCGGTAGAAATTCAGAAAAGCTTGCTAAATTGAGCCAACATCAAAATATTGAGTCTTGCCAGTTTGATGCAACAGACCTTCAAGATATTCGTTCGAGCACAGTGGCTTATACGCAATTTGACCGGGTTATTTTAAATGCTGGCAATTGTGAGTACATTGATGATGCTCGCAATTTTGACAGTAGCTTGTTTGAACGGGTAGTCACGACCAATCTGCTCAGTATGGGCTATTGTCTTGAGGCGCTATTACCAAAAATAAAGCCCGGTGGTCAGCTGGTGCTCGTAAGCTCTAGTGTGACTTATTTACCCTTACCGCGCAGCCAAGCATATGGTGCGTCTAAAGCCGGTGTAAGTTATTTAGCTAATAGCTTAGCGGTTGATTTAAAAGATATCGATGTCACTTTAGTTCACCCTGGTTTTGTTAAAACGCCGCTGACTGATAAAAACGACTTTCCTATGCCTATGGCGGTGAGTGCAGAAAAAGCGGCAAATTATATTTATAAAGGGGTCGCGAAAAGGCGCAAAGAAGTGCACTTTCCGCACCGTTTTACCTTCATTTTAAAATTTTTAAGAATGCTTCCTACGCCACTTTGGCTGAAGCTTGCAAAAGGATTATCACGTTGAAAAAAGTGGCTGTTATTGGATCTGGCATAGCGGGTTTAAGCTGTGCACACCTATTGCATAAACACTACGATGTAACCGTATTTGAAAAAAACGACTACATAGGTGGCCATACTGCAACCATAGACGTAAAAGTTGATGGCGTTGAGTACGCTGTTGATACAGGCTTTATTGTCTTTAACGACCGAACTTACCCATATTTTGAAAAGCTACTAAAGCACTTGGGCGTTGACCGTCAGAAGACCCAAATGAGCTTTAGTGTGCATAATGAGCAAACGGGCTTTGAATACAACGGCCACACTTTTTGGAGCTTGTTCGCACAAAAGCGCAATATCTTTCGTCCTAAATTTTGGAAACTTTTAAAAGACATTGTGCGTTTTAATGATGTATGTAAATCATTGCATGCTGAAAAAAATTACAAAGAAAATCAAACTCTAGGCGAGTTTTTAGACGAGCATGACTTTAACGAGTTTTTCCGTTTTCATTATATCTTGCCGATGGGCGCTGCTATTTGGTCAACAAGCATTAAAGAGATGGCGCAAGTTGGCGTAGAGTTTTTTGTTAAGTTCTTTTATAACCATGGTTTGTTGGACATCACTAATCGTCCGCAGTGGTATGTTATTCCGGGTGGCTCTCGCGAATACATTAAACCTATGATCCAAGGTTTTGCTGATAAAATTCGTTTAAATAGTAATATCAGCTCGGTATCTCGTAAAGATGACAGTGTGCATGTTCATTTTGATGATGGCCACAGTGAATCATTCGATAAAGTTGTGTTTGCTTGCCACTCAGATCAAGCTTTAAAGCTGTTATTAGACCCAAGCGAAGACGAAAAAAGTGTTCTCTCAGCGATACCTTATACGGCTAATTCAGTGGTACTACACACTGATACTTCACTGCTACCAAAACGCAAAGCAGCATGGGCGAGTTGGAATTATCTGTTAAATAACAACACAGACAAAGCTGCTGTTGTGACTTATCAGATGAATATTTTGCAAGGCATTAAGAGCAACACGCAATTTTGTGTCACGCTTAACCACCTTGATGGCATTGATAAAGATAAAATTTTACGCGAGTTTACCTATCATCACCCGGTATTTAATAAGCAGTCGATTGCCGCTCTGCAGCAAAAGTCTCTTATTGACGGTAAAAATAATAGCTATTTTTGCGGTGCTTATTGGTACAACGGTTTCCACGAAGATGGTGTAAGAAGTGCTGTAAATGTGGCAAAGCAACTCGGAGTCGAGTTTGAATAGCGCCATTTATGTAGGTGATGTTCGCCACAGGCGCTTTGCCGTCAAAGAGCATCACTTTAAATACCCGCTTTATATGATGTGGGTCGATTTAGCTAAGCCTGATGAGCTTAATGGAGTTCATCCTTGGCTTGGCTTAAGTGGTTTCAAGGCGCTTAAATTTAATCAGAGCGACTATTTTAATTATCAAACCGATATGCAGTTGCCACTCAAGCAGCGTGCACTTAACAAAATTAAAGAGCTTGGCATTGACGATGAATTTACCCATGTTTTTATGCTCGGACAGGTGCGCTGTTTAGGAATTTATTTTAGCCCGGTTAACTTTTTCTTCTTCCAAACTAGTCATGGCGAGTTCACTCACATGCTTGCTGAAGTCAGCAACACGCCCTGGAATGAACGTCATTATTATGTCGTACCCCTTGAAAAAAAAGTGAACTTTAAAAAGGTTTTCTCCGTATCACCTTTCATGAACTTAGATATGAACTATCATTGGCATATTAGAATGAATTCTGATAACACCATGATTCATATTGAAAATAAAAAAGACGACACTCTTTTGTTTGATGCAACCCTGCGTTTGCAAAAGCAGCCTCTCACGAAAGAGCAGGTTAGTGCCGTGCTTAAACAGTTTCCGGCTATGACGTTAAGTATTTTTAAAGGTATTTACCTTCATGCTTTGAAGTTGTTTTGCAAACGTGTGCCATTTATTGGCCACTCGGGCAAATAAGAGAATTCAACTAGGTGATGTGATGGAAAAAGTATCAAATTTAACACAAGCCCAAACGACCGGCTGGATGACAAAGCTTTATAAAAAACTGGTAATAGGTGCATTCAACAGTATCAACATCGGTTGCATTACTCTTAAAGAGGGTAACCAAACAGAGCAATTCGGTGACATTACAAGTGATTTACACGCAACGGTCACGGTAAATGATGCTGCTATGTATAAGTCATTTGCGTTATCTGGCAGTGTGGGTGCCGGAGAGGCTTATATTCTCGGCTATTGGGATTGTGACAACCTCACTAAACTTATCGAAATATTTGCCCTTAATCAAGAGCAGCTAGATGCATTCGAGAAAAAATTCGCCTTCTTGAGTGGCATTGCGCACCGAGTTAATCACATTAAAAATAAAAACTCAGCAAGCGGTTCAAAAAAGAACATTGCGGCTCACTATGATTTAGGCAACGATTTATACAGTGCATTTTTAAGTGACGAAATGTTGTATTCATGTGCTGTTTACCCGTCAAAACAAGCTAGCCTTGAACAGGCCCAAGCGCACAAACTCGCATTGATTTGTGAGCAGGTTGATTTACAACCAGGTGATTCGGTGATTGAGATTGGCACAGGGTGGGGCGCATTTGCGATTTATGCAGCAACACATTTTGATTGCCATGTAACAACGACCACCATTTCTGATGAGCAACATGCCTATGTTGAACAAAAGGTTAAAGAGCTTAACCTTGAGCATAAAATAACGTTATTAAAGCAGGATTACCGCCTCTTAGAGGGCAAGTACGATAAGCTTGTATCAATTGAAATGATTGAAGCTGTTGGTCATGAGTATTTGCCTGGCTTTTTTGCAAAATGTCAGTCTTTATTAAAAGACAGTGGTGCCATGCTTATTCAAGCAATCACCATAGCTGATCAGCGTTATAGCCATTACCTCAAAAATTCCGATTTTATTCAGCAGTACATCTTCCCAGGTGGTTGTTTGCCTTGCTTAGACGAAATGAATAAGCAAATAAAGCAGCAAACAGACATGGTTGTGCACAGTGTAAAAGATATTGGTGTTCACTATGCAAGAACACTGGCTGATTGGCGCGAGCGCTTTGTCGCTAGCTGGCCTGAAATAGATAAAGTTAAATTTGACCAGCGATTCTATCGTTTATGGTTATTTTATTTAGCTTACTGTGAAGGTGCGTTCAGAACCCGTGCTATAAGTACAGTGCACTTAGTTGCCCGTAAACCTCGTTTTGGCCATTCTGGCGATGATATCGCGCTCGATTATTAATTTTGTTTTGTTTCAAGGAGTCTGGTTTATGGCCTTACTCCTTGAGCAAAACTCTCTGATACCCGCTTTAGCTGTTGTCGCTTTGATGATTTATCTATCAAAGCAACGCCAGCAAGATAGTTGGCTACTCTTATGTGGTTTGCCTCTCGCACTGGGCTATGAATGGCTTGCCAGCAGCTTAAATTTACTTGCCTTTAAAGTAAGCCCTTTTCCTCTATGGCTTGCTGTACTTTGGGCTGCACTACTTTTAACCATTAATACTTCGATGCACTTTCTACAAAAGCTGCCTTGGTATATTGCTTGGGGTGTTTGCGCGCTATTTGCTCCTGCTAGTTACTATGCTGGAATGCGCTTTGAAGTGCTTAATACTGAGCTCGTTCTTTGGCAGTTTTGGCTCGTTTATGGTTTGGGTTGGGCAAGTATGTTTATGGCGATAATCGCTATTAATAAGCGATTTTTAGCGGCTAAATGATCAGTTTTAGGTGGTTTTTCGTAGTGTTTTACAACACAACTTTAAGGATTATTCGATGAAACAGTCACTTAATTTAAGTTTATTTGTTGCGTTATTGTTCTCTGCGGGCGTGTATGCAAATGGCTTTAAAACGGTGGGCCAAGCGAAAATGGAGTATCTGTTTTGGGATGTTTATAACGCTAAATTAGAGACCCCATCGGGTTCGTATCAGTTTGGCCAACACCCCAGCAAACTAACACTCACTTATTTGCGGGATTTCGATGCGAAAGACATCGTCAAAGCAACCAACGAGCAATGGCAACATTTAAAGCTCAATGACATGGTAGGTGCTTACGATAAACAATTATTAGCCCTTTGGCCTGATATCAAAAAAAACGATTCTTTGTCGTTTCTGACAAACGAGCAAGGAGTCGGTACTTTTTACTTTAATGATAAAAAGCTAGGTCAGATCGATGATAATAAATTCGCTGATAACTTCTTAGCAATTTGGTTAAGCGCCGACACGTCTGAACCATCACTTCGTAAACAGCTTATTGGAGGGAAACATGATTAAGCTCAAAGCACTCTTTATTTTTGCTATGGTACTGTTAATTACCAGCTGCTCTGCGCCTGATGTTGATTATTATCAAGGAACAGAGCCTAAGTTTGACTTTAAGCAGTTTTTTAGTGGAGAGCTCAAAGCCTACGGCGTTGTGCAAGACCACAAGGGCGAGTTAACACGTAAGCTGGTAGTTGACATGCAAGCATCTTGGAACGGCAATCAGGGAGTGATTGACGAGCAATTTGTTTATGATGATGGCGAAACGCAAACCCGTGTTTGGTACATCACCATTAATGATGATGGCAGTATCACAGGGACAGCATCAGATGTGATTGGCGAAGCAAAGGGTGAGAGCAATGGAAGTGTGTTCCATTGGACATATTCTGTCGAGCTTCCATATGATGGTAGTACTTTAGTGGTAAATTTCGATGATTGGATGTACTTGGTAACACAATCACGCTTGATAAACCGTACCGCTATTGATAAGTTTGGCTTTGAGGTCGGGGAAGTTACCTTGGTTATCGAGAAAATTGAATGATGGTTTGGCTATCATAAAATTTTGTGATGGAAGTTTAATTAAGCCTTTATTAATACTGATGTCACTAACCTTGTGATTGATAGTTAAATAGTAGTCATTTTTGAATAAATTACGTAAAAATAGCAATTAGCTGTTGCTAACTTCTCAAAAATGCATAAAGATAGGTTTTGCGAAGGCAAAATAATAACGAATAGGAATCTAACAATGAATAAAGCTCAATTAGTTGAAAAAATTGCTACTGATGCAGAAATCTCAAAAGCGGCAGCAACTCGTGCACTAGATGCATTCACTGGCGCAGTTACTAGCTCTCTTAAAGAAGGTAACTCAGTAGCATTAGTTGGTTTCGGTACTTTCTCAGTAAAAGAGCGCGCAGCGCGTACTGGCCGTAACCCACAAACTGGTGCAGAAATCCAAATCGCAGCAGCAACTATCCCAAGCTTTAAAGCGGGTAAAGGTCTTAAAGACCAAGTTAATCCTTAATAGGGTAACTTACTAATTATTGAAAAAAGGGCTTATAGCCCTTTTTTTGTATCTGGAGTTTTGTCGCGCTAGCGAAAAAGGCTTATGCCTTTAACGCTTTATCACCACGACCAATACCAACCGCACCTGAACGTACCACTTCAATAATGTCTGATTCATGACGCAAAGTATCAAGGAAAGATTCAATTTTTTCTGTGCTCGCTACGAGTTGTAGTGTGTAGCTGTGGCGCCCCATATCTAAAATAGCACCTTGGAATACATCAGCAACACGCGTTACTGCTGCTCGAGTGGTTTCATCTTGGGCAAAAACTTTCACTAATAATAGCTCACGCTCGATGTGCGCCATTTCGGTTAAGTCAATAATCTTAAGAACATCTACAAGCTTGTTCACTTGTTTAGTGATTTGCTCAACGATACGATCATCACCCATGGTTGTAATGGTAATACGCGAAAGAGAATGATCGTCAGTCGTGCCAACAGTCAGGCTATCGATGTTGTAAGCGCGCTGTGAAAATAAGCCTACAATGCGCGATAACGAGCCAGGTTCGTTTTCTAATAAGATTGATAAAATACGGCGCATTATGCTTTTACTCCTTTACGTAACCACATATCATCGACTGCCCCTAGCTTGATTTGCATAGGGTAAACATGTTCTTTTTCATCTACACAGATGTCTAAAAATACCAGTCTGTCGTTAATAGACATGGCTTTTTCAATAGCAGGCTGAAGCTCATCAATATGATCAACGCGAATACCTACGTGGCCATAGCTTTCTACTAATTTCACGAAATCGGGAAGTGATTCCATGTAAGAAGATGAGTGACGACCTGAATACATCATATCTTGCCACTGACGTACCATGCCCAGTGAACGGTTATTCAACGACACAACTTTCACAGCTAAATTGTATTGTAAGCAAGTTGATAGCTCTTGAATGTTCATCTGAATTGAACCATCACCCGTCACACAGATAGACTCTTTATCAGGGAAGGCAAGCTTAACGCCCATTGCCGCAGGTAAACCAAAGCCCATGGTGCCTAAGCCACCAGAGTTAATCCATTGGCGAGGGTGTTTAAACGGATAATACTGAGCTGCAAACATTTGATGCTGACCTACATCAGAGCTGATGTAAGCATCACCATTGGTTGCTTTGTAAATTGCCTCGATAACCGCTTGTGGTTTGATTTTATCGCCATCAGTGCTGTAGCTTAGGCATTTTTGTTCACGCCAGCTAATGATTTGACGCCACCAGTCTTCTTGTGCAGAACGATCAATTGAAATAGGGCTTTTATCAATCGCCGTTTGTAACTGCTCAAGCACTGTTTTCAAGCAGCCAACAACCGGGATGTGCGCTTTAATTGTTTTAGAAATTGAGGTTGGGTCAACATCAACATGAACGATAGTGGCATTAGGGCAGAACTTTTTAACGTTATTCGTTACCCGATCATCGAATCGAGCACCTAAAGCTAAAATAACATCAGCGTTTGCCATGGCTTTATTTGCCTCAAGGCTACCATGCATACCTAACATACCAATAAAGTTAGGGTGAGTACCGCTGATACCACCTAGACCCATTAAGGTGTTAGTGATAGGCGCGTTTAATGATTCAACCAAGTGAGTCAGTTGCTCAGAGGTATTTGATAGAATAATGCCGCCACCTGAGTAAATAACCAGTTTTTTAGCTTCTAAAATTGCGCTCACTGCTTTGCGAATTTGTTTTGAGTGGCCTTTAGTGTTCGGGTTATAAGTTCGAAGTTCAGTTGTTTTTGGAAATTCGAATGGGAACTTTAACTCAGGGTTAAGCATATCTTTAGGTAATTCAACCACAACCGGGCCAGGGCGGCCTGTGCTGGCTAAGTAGAATGCTTTTGCTAAGATTGTTGGAATATCTTTTGCGCTACGACAGTTATAGCTGTGCTTTACGATAGGGCGAGAACAACCAACAATATCTGTTTCTTGGAATGCATCATCACCAATTAAACCAGTAGGAACTTGGCCAGATAACACCACCATTGGGATAGAGTCCATGTATGCTGTCGCGATACCTGTTACACAGTTTGTCGCGCCAGGGCCTGACGTTGCTAGCACCACACCGACTTCACCGGTAGCACGAGCATAACCATCAGCCATATGAGTTGCTGCTTGTTCGTGACGTACTAAGATATGTTCAATATCTTCTTGTTGAAATAACGCGTCATATAAATCAAGAACAGAGCCACCTGGGTAGCCAAAAATATACTTAACATTCAATTCTTTAAGTGCCCGAACAACTAGTTCGGATCCATTGTATTCAGTTGTACTCATCCTCATTCCTCTGTGTGTGCAAGCATAAATGCATAAAAAAACCCCCGCATATGGCGGGGGTTTTTTAAAAAGCGTGCTTTCACCTTTTAATAGCCTCCCGCTGGGCTTGTAACTAAGACCAGTACGAGAACGTTGACGACTAAAAGGTGACGGCGAATATTCATTATTTTTTAATTTTCTTCTAAAAAATGCACAGCCGACTAGATGGCTGCTGTTTAAAAAATGTTAGGAGTATTTTTAAGCGTTTTGAAAACTGATGTCAACCGTAAATGTAGCTTTTTGCATTAATTTTTCTTTATTTGAGTTTTTTGATATTTTTGTTGCATCTAGATGCTTAGCTGTCATTGTTTTGGGGTGTAACTATGCATTGAGTTGTTCGTGTGGAAAATGGCTAATCAAACCAATAGATAATACATTTACGTTACTGCCTTGCATAACTTAGCTACTATCAGAATGGTTTCTTTTTTATAATTAGACACCCACTTTAACACCTCACTACCATAAGGTTTGGATATTTTTAAATAGACACCCAACTTATTTTTAATCTGTTTAATGAGACACCCAGCTTATTTTTAAAAAGATGTAGCTTAAGTAAGATGTGAATTATTGAGAACAAGCTGAATTGCCAGAAAGAATAGTCATTTTTCATTGTTATTTATTAAATTTCAGCCTTATGTGCTGAGTTAATTTTTAGTTTTACATACTGGTCAGCGCTAGTTGCAAAAGTCGTTATGCTCCTAGAATTAAAAGGATTGGGTTTGCAAGGTTGATTTCTAGTGTAGAATGCGTAACTAAGTAAATAAGGCTAAGCTATTAGCTATAGAGCTTCTTCGTTTTCGTTTCATATGATTTGTATAAGCTGTGATAGCTTGTTCTTTACCTGCAGTATTTTTAAATGAGCGGGTAAAGGAAGTGGTGAGTGTAAGCCAGTTATCAATACAAATATTTAATCGTTCAAGAATTGGTAATGCATCTTCTGGGATTTTCCCTGGTTTATCTTCTCGTATTGAGCGGCCAGTCCAATCGACCAGTTGTAGGTATGTTTTGAGCTCAAAAGGTAGTCCGTTAGGCATATGTTTACGTGGTTTACCTGCAAAACGCATAAGTGATTTTGGTTGCTTATTGTTTTGAGCTGCATTAATTCTAGATTTAATACTGGTGTAGTCAGATTGCTCAGGTAAATCAGCCGCTTTCGCTCTAACAGGATTTAAATCTACATAAGCAAGGCAAGCTGCAAGAGCTGCTTCATCAAGTAATGCTTGTGACTTAAAGCGACCTTCCCAAAAGCGTCCTTTACACTCATCTTCTTGATTTGCTTTTCGAGCAACACTCTCATTAAGAACGCGCATAAACCAACTGATGCTACTGAGCCTCTCTCGATATAAATTTACTCTGGTATTAACCGCAGTGACTTCTGCTTGTGTAAGTAAGTCACCATCTAAGAATCGTTGGCAAAGGAATGTACTTTTAAATAACTTGTGCCATCTAATCAGAATCGCTTTATTATTCAAACGATTTGCTTTTGCTATATCAATATGAAGTACTAGATGAGTATGGTTACTCATAACTGCGTAAGCACAAACATCAATACAAAATATACGACCAAGTTGAAGTAGTTTCTTTTCAACCCAATCGCGTCTGTGTTCAAATGAGCGACCAGTTAGTGGGTCTTGCCCGCACAAAAAAGCGCGACGAACGCAGCGTGAAATGCAGTGATAATAAGGCGTGTTTGAAACGCTAATTAAGTTTCTACGAGGGGTTGCCATGCTCTTCTCCTCCATGAGTTGAACAGTGTAAGTTTAGTCATAATTTTGAGAAGTGAGAAATATTAAATTGGATGTCTGGTTAGTATTTTGAAAGAATAAATGTGGGTGTCTAGTTTTATGTGTTTAAATCTTGTTAGATAAAGTGGATGTCTGGTTAAGTTGGGGTAATAAAAAAGCCAGTCGTAGACTGGCTTTTGCTAGGTGGTTAAGGGCTAAATTTATTAGCCTTAAACAAGTGTTCTATTATAGACGCTCAATTACAGCTTGAGTGAAGTCTGTAGTACCGTGGCTGCCGCCTAGGTCGCGAGTTGTACGGTCGCCTGACTTGATAACATCAGCAACTGCGCTACGGATTCGCTCTGCAGTGTCGCCCATACCTAAGTGCTCCAGCATTTGGATAGATGCTAAGATCACTGATGTTGGGTTTGCAAGGTTTTTACCTGCGATGTCTGGTGCACTACCGTGTACAGCTTCGAAGATTGCTGCATCTTCACTGATGTTTGCGCCAGGAGCCATACCTAAACCACCAACAAGACCAGCACATAGGTCAGATAGGATGTCACCGAATAAGTTTGTAGTAACGATTACATCAAACTCATCAGGAGTCATAACTAGTTTCATACAAGTTGCATCAACAATCATTTCGGTTGATTCGATTTGTGGGTAACGCTCAGCTACTTCACGTGCCACTTTTAAGAATAAACCAGATGTAGATTTAAGGATATTCGCTTTGTGTACAGCTGTTACTTTTTTACGGCCTTCACGTACCGCTAGTTCGTATGCAAAAGTAACGATTTTTTCTGCACCTTCACGGGTGATTTTTGACATTGCTTCAGCTTCGTTACCATCTTCAGAAACAACTTGGCCAAGACCTGAGTACATACCTTGCGTGTTTTCACGAATAGTGATGATGTCGATGTCATCGTAACGAGCTTTTGTACCTGCAAATGACTTAACAGGACGAACGTTAGCGTAAAGGCCAAACTTTTTACGTAAAGTTACGTTGATCGAAGTGAAACCTTCACCAACTGGTGTTGTTAATGGACCTTTTAAAGTGATCTTGTTACGCGCGATTGTGTCGATTGTTTCTTGCGGAAGTAACTCACCAGTTTTTTCTAGGGCAGCAAGGCCAGCATCAACGAATTCATAATCAAAATCGCAACCTGCAGCTTTAAGGATCTCAAGTGCTGAATCAATAATGCTAGGACCAATGCCGTCGCCTTTGATCACTGTGATGGTTTGTTTAGCCATTTACTTTTCCTATTTATGAGTAGATAAACACGTAAACTTATCGCGAAATAGCATGCGATTTACTTGTTAGAGGGTTTACGTGGATGTGTTTGAAAATTTAAGCGGCTTTTATAGCAATTTATTCAGCTTTTTGCCAGTTTATCCTGTGAATACTGACTATAAATAGACTAAAGTTCATATTTATTTAACGTTTTCGCACTTTTTAACAACACAATCTAAAAATTGTCTGCAAATTCACAGTTTTTGAGATATGCATAAAAATCTGCTTTTGATTGCCATCCAGCGGCCGATAAACTATCGAAAATAATTTGTTCCTGCCAACTACTAAAAAGTGCTTTTGGCTGAAAAACATAATAAGTAAATAGCTTAATCGCGACCCAATGCTTTTCATTGATATCAAGTGTTTGTTTATCATGTTGCTCACTACCAAGTAAATGTTGTGTCCAACTGTTATCGCCAATCAGTTGATTTAAATACGCCGTTAGTGGTTCTTGGTTTAATTGACTAACCCCAAACAAACAGCCAAGAGGAGGGCTAATCACTTGTTTTTCAGCTTGCTCAAATACCGTTTTACGGGAAATACTGGTTGCTTGATGTTCACAAAGATAAAGAACATAGGCATACAATGGCAAAGCAACCTGCTCAAATTGAATTGAATCGGTGTGTTTAAATAACGCTTGGATAATACGTACCATGTTTTCAAGCCGCTTAGATATATGCTGAAAAAGTGGGTGAGAGGTGGTTGCGACTAAGCGTTGAAACAATACTTTTTGAATAATCGCAGGGGCGTTATCGTATCCGACCATAGATAAACAATGGCGCAAGTCTTTAGCTCTTTGCTGCTCTTTATTATAGGGTTTAGCGGCAACAGTGAGCTGTGTTATTAATTCAGGGTAGGGGCTTAAAAGCTTATTTAAACCTTGATAGCTATATTCTTTTGATACTTTTAATGCACTAATTAACGTTAAATATTGTTGCCTACGTTGCTCATTTATTGGTTGTGGCTCAGCAAAACTTATGTTCTCACTAAACCATACTGTGTAGAGCAAGCGAGTATCTTTACAAGGCCTTTGCTTAGCGCAAGTCGTTAAGCTTGCCTTGATGCGATGCCAACGAATTTTTTCAGGACGACTCACATCGACTAAAATATGACGACCATGTTCATCTGTCGCTAAATAGATAAGTACTTGTTCGGCATATTTTACTTCACTGGCCGGAATGTAAGGGCCAATATGCGCAATCAGAGCTTTTATGGCATTTTGTGCAAATTCGTTCGGTGTACGCAAATATATATCAGCTAAGGCTTTGTACACGCTTATATGCCCACCTGACTCGCGATAAGTCGTATTCATCGCAATAATATTAGCCAAAGCAACTAAGGTTGTTGCACCATCGTAAATCATAATTTTTGGTGCACTGAGTAGTGCTTGTTTATACTTATTTAAACGCGCTAATAAGTGCTGAATAGGTAGCGTATGCGAGCCTGACTCTTTTAGAAGCTTTGCTGCTAATTGATGACGGCATTGCCAAAGTTTTTTATCTTGCGGGGTGAGTGCTTTACTTGCTGCTAATTTATTACTTTGCGATTGCACGCACAGGTAATTAGCTAAGCAGCAACTAATAATTTGCTCACTAATAGCTTGGTTGTAATTAAGACTACGGCATAAAATGCAGGCTACAACACATTGGTTTACGACTAAATTTGTGGTGTAGCCGTGGTTCGCTACATACAAGCTTAATTGCGCTTGCATCCCTTTTGGGTAGGCTTGGTATAATAGGTAGTACCGCTCAGCAAGGTTACTTAATAAAGGGAAGATTTGAGACCATTTTTGCTTTTGATGGTAAAGTTTAAGTAATTGGTGCGTACTATCAAATAAGCGCGCTAGCTCCCGAGGGGTTACATTTTCCATCATAAGCGTTTAGGTTTCTTGTTGATAGCTTTCATAGGCACTTGGCCCCCATAACACCAACTGACCATTCTTAAAAAGTAGGCCCGTGCACTCGTCTATTGTCGTTATTCCATCGGATTTAACGTGCTGAGTGCGGTAAAAAATTATTTGCCAAACATTGTCTTCGGTGCGTTTTGCATAGGTTAGATCGGGGCTGCCTAAATAATCAAGCACCGCATTTAGATTTTCAGGTTTATCAACAGACAGCTTTGCAATATATCGCTTATTGAAGGCTTCACGGTCTTGCCAGATCATGGCTTGCGGATCATCTTTATAAAAAGTGATCACGAGGGTTGCTATGAGTGCATAAACACCTAACCCAAGTACCAGATATTGGAAAACCTTTTTAAACATGTGTAACTCTATAAAATTAACGCGAATTTTCAGTATACGCTCAGTTGGCCAACTGTGCTACGAGATTGCGACTAATTGAGCCTTAGCTGCTTTAAACTAAAGCCTAAGTTAATATCAGTACGCAGCATAACGAGGTTTTTTGATATCACAAACATCTCCATTTCTGAGCTTAGCTTGCGTTTAAGAGTAGGGTTTAGCTCATCGTCGTTTATGGCCGCTTCTATCGACTCATAATCATTAATTAATTGCTGTGCCGACTTATTACCGATCCCTTTAACACCAGGAATATCATTGGTTTTATCGCCTGCCAAAGCCCAAAAATCAGCAAGTCGATGCCTGGGTACATTAAAGCGCTGTTTAATATCTTCAACTTCAATGTATTGCTTTTTAAAGTAGTCATAGATAGCTATTTCTTCAGATAAAAACGGCAAAAACCCTTTATCGGTAGACACGATAGTCGAAGCTACATTATTAGATGCGGCCTTGTAAGCAAGAGTAGCAATTATATCGTCGGCTTCATCATTATCAGGTGAAAACACCACAATGCCAGTGTCTTCAATTGCTTGTTTAAAGCGTGATAAGTTTTGCTTGAGAGTGTCAGGCATTGGTGAACGAGTGCTTTTGTAGGCCTCAAAGTAGTGATAACGCCAGCTTCTTTCACCATCAAACACGGCAATCGCGTGAGTCGCATTCGTTTGCTGGCGTAACTTTTTGCAAGCATGTGCCACTCGGGCACAGCTTGCTTTTATCATATGCTCTTCACTGTGATGACTCTGATTACTATCAACAGCATAGATGCGCCTAATAAGATTTAGCGCATCTATTAAAAGTAATTGGGTTGTCACATAGTCTCCTGTTAAGCTTTGATCTCATAGCAAGGTATGTACTTACTGCCAGGCAACTTCATACGACCTTGATCTACAAATGCTGCCAGCAGCTTATCCATATCAGCCATTAACGAAGGCTCACCACTGAGTACAAAGCGGCCATGTTGTTTGATGGCTTGTAGACCTTCGTCTTTAACATTACCTGCAACAATGCCTGAGAATGCTCGGCGTAAGTTAGCTGCGAGTTGCTGAGTTGGTTGATCTAAATGTAAATCTAAGCTCGACATATTAGCATGAGTTGGTGCAAACGGCTGTTGGAAATCATGGTCGATTTTTAGCGTCCAGTTAAAGTAGTAAGCGTCACCTTGACTCTTTCTGTATTCACGCACATCAGCCATTTTCGCTTTGAGTGTTTTACCCACACGTTCAGGGTCATCAATAATTACTTCAAATTTCTCAAGCGCCGCTTTACCGAGTGTTTTCTCAACGAATTTACACAGCTCAATAAAGTAGTTTTCACTTTCTTTAGGTCCAGTTAAGATCACTGGTAAACATTGTTTTTCGTTATCAGGATGCAACAAAATACCTAAAAGGTATAACAACTCTTCTGCAGTGCCTGCACCACCTGGGAAAATGATAATGCCATGTGCGGTACGAATAAATGCCTCTAAGCGCTTTTCGATATCGGGTAAAATCACCAATTCATTTACAATCGGGTTAGGTGGCTCAGCGGCAATAATACTTGGCTCGGTTAAACCTAAGTAACGATTATCTGTAATACGCTGTTTAGCATGGCCGATGGTGGCACCTTTCATTGGGCCTTTCATTGCACCTGGGCCACAACCAGTACAAATGTTTAAGCCACGAAGGCCGAGTTCGTAGCCAACCTGTTTAGTATATTTGTATTCAACTTCGTTAATTGAGTGGCCGCCCCAGCAAACTATCATGCTCGGATCACTATTCACTCTCAGTGCGCCTGCATTTCGCAGCATGTCGAAGACCATATGAGTAATGGTTTTTTGCTCTGTTAAGTCTTTTTCGTATTTTTGACAAATAAACAGAATATCGCGAATAACCGAGAAGATATGTTCATGTATACCAGTGATAATTTCGCCATCAACAAAAGCGGATTCGGGTGGGTTTTCAAGTTCAATTTTAATACCACGCTCGCGGCTTAATAAGCGAATATCAAAGTCTTCGTATTTATTGTAAATTTCAGAGCTTGAATCGGTGTGGCTGCCCACATTGAGAACCGCGAGCACACAGTTCCTAAATAATTTATAGCGCTCGCTGGTGGATGACTGTTCGAGTAGATCAACTTCTAGTTGCGATAGTAAATCCAGTACACCTGTAGGATTCAGTTGTTTTAACATAAGCACTCTCCTGGCTCATCTATGAGCCTTTATCATTGTGTGTCAAAGACCTCACCATTGAGATAAGGGCTTTATTTGCTAATGCAAACTTTATTTCGTCCTTCATTTTTTGCTTTGTACAGAGCATCGTCGGCACGATCAAAAGCAATCAGCGGGGTATCACCTTTTTTAAGTTGGGTAGCACCAAGAGAAATAGTGATTTCTACTTGCTTATCTTTAAATTTAAACGGTATTGCCTGAATATTTTTGCGCAGTTTTTCAAGAGAGCTAACTGCATTTTCAATAGACATGCCTGTCATTAATAACACAAATTCCTCACCACCGTAACGGGCAATAAAGTCTGATTTACGAATTGATTTTTGTAGTGCTTTAGCAATAACTTGCAATGTTTTATCGCCAGCACTGTGGCCATACCTATCATTAATAGATTTAAAGTGATCGACATCAAGCACCACAAATGTCACATCAGACTCTTGGATGTTAAATAAATGAAATTCATGATTAAAACGTTCATCGAAAGCGGCTCTGTTTGGTAGCTTTGTTAAACCATCAAGTAAGCTTTTATAGCGTTGTTCATTTAACCGTTTTTTGTAAGTTGAGAGTTTGCTTTCTAAATGACTTATTCTTTTATTAATGTCGTTAAAGCTATTTAATAAATGCTCTCTTTCACTCTGTTCTAATTTTTCTTTTGCAATTAAATCATCACTTAATGATTTTAACTCTTCTTCGACTAGCTCTTTGAGGGACGATATTGACGTTGCTTGTTGCGTCTGAGTATTAAGGTTTTTAATTTTTGCTTCTATTTGCTTATTTAGCGACTCGTACTCAGCGCTAAGTGACTCAGAATGTTTACTGGTTGAAACAATTGAATGATGTAAATCTTCAATCGTTTGATTTAAAGAGATCAAAAAACTCTGTGCTGATTGACGCTCTTTACTCATATTACGAGTAATAATCGTGATAATTTTTAGAGCAGAATCAAGTAAATCATCAATACAGTCGTTATGTGTAATGTTATTCTTTACTGCTTTGATTTGTTCAGCGCTTTCATCCTCTAAAACGAGATCATTTGCTAGGTTAAGTAGTTCGGCTGCAAGCTCGGGTTTAATTTGTGATTCAGTTTCACTTTTTGTCGAAAGCTTTGCCTGTAAAGCTTGATGATAAATTATTACCAGCTTAGATAATAAAGGGATAAAGTCATGGTTAGATTGGATGTTATTTAACTCATGATCAAGCAAATGGCGTAAAGAACGACGGGCATCATCCGGTAAACCTTTTACTTTTTGTAGCTGCTTTCCTGCATCAGTGACACTGTTGTTAAGTTCGCGTTGTAAAGCAATTTGCTTTGCTTCTTGGTGTTTTAATAGCCCTAGAACATCATCAATAAAAGGTGAAAGAAGGTTAAAGTCAACCCCTTTTTTCAGAGCACTTCTAAACTTAGCGAGGCGATTATCTAACTCAATATCTAAGCCCTTACAACTTAGAGATAACTTTGCAGCAAACTGAGAAAGAACCTCAACTTGGTGTTTGCGTGCATCCTCAACAACCGTGCGGGCATCGATTGCTTGTTTTAACTTTTTATTAAGAAGATCATGCTGTTGCTGCACCGAGTAATACCGCCGTTATTAATCAACTGTCTATAAGCTAAGTTTACAACAAAATAGTACGAAATGTAGGTTCCAAGTCAAAAACTTAGCTATTTTGTCTATCAAACTTGTTGCAATGGCTGTTTATCGGTTTTTAATTCACATTCTTTATCGCAATTGTTAGTCTATTTCGTAATTTTGATAGTAATAAAAAGAGTTGTTATGAAAAAGTTTTTGGCCATGTCTATTTTGGCGGCCTGTTCTAGCAGTGCGGTTGCAGATGTAAACTACTCACTGTCTATTACTCAGCCTGAACACCACCTAGGTAATGTAAGTGTTGAGTTTCCGCAAACTGCACAAGCACATTTAGATATTAAACTTCCTGCTTGGCGTACTGGTCGTTACGAAATTTTAAATCTTGCCAATGGCGTGCGCTTTTTCGAAGCAAAAGATGATGATGGTAAGGCGTTAGAGTGGGAAAAAATTGACCACAGCACTTGGCGTGTTCACCTAAACGAACCTACTCAAGTCAATGTAGATTACCAAGTTTACGCTAACGAGCTAGGTAAACGTGCTCGTCATATTGATGACAGCCATGCCTTCATTGATGCATCAGGCTTTTTCATGTTCAGTGAATCATTCCGTCAAGATCCAGTTAAAGTTGAACTAGATGTACCAAAAGCATGGCGTTCAGTATCGGGTATGGAAAATGCGGGCTCTAAACACAGTTTTAAAGCCGCTGATTACGATATTTTAGTTGATTCACCAATCGAAACGGGTATCAACGAGCTACACAAGTTCACCGTTGATGGCCGTGAATATGAGTTAGTTATTTGGGGTGAAGGCAACTACGACGTAGATCAAATGCTAACTGACCTTAAAAAGCTAGTGACAACCGGTAATGTAATTTGGGATAGCTACCCGTATGAGCGTTATGTATTTATGGTGCATGCTACGTCAGGAGCAGGCGGTGCAACAGAGCATTTAAACTCAACAATTATCCAGCGCCCACGTGACCGTTTTGGTTCTCGTAAAGATTACCTTGCGTTTATCAGCACCGCAGCACACGAATTTATTCATACTTGGAACGTAAAAGCATACCGCCCTAAAGGTATCGCACCGTACGACTACACCAATATTAACTACGCGAAAACATTATGGATTGCAGAGGGCTCAACCAGCTACTTTGAAGATCACTTAATGGTGCGCGCTGGTATTGAAACAACCGATGAGTTCTTCGGTACGTTAACAAAAACCGTTAATCGCCACCTACAAACACCGGGTCGTGAAGTACAAAGCGCAACTGAAACCAGTTTTGATAAGTGGATTAATCAAGGCGGCGACCACGCTCGCAACTACAGCACTAATATCTATTTAGAAGGTGCGTTGATTTCAATGGCACTCGATATTGATTTGCTAGAAAAAAGCGATGGCAAAATTAGTTACCGCGATGTACACCGTGCGCTTTATAACAAGCACCGTTTACCAGATGGTTTTACGCCAGATGATGTTAAAGCGATTTTAAAAGAGCTAACTGGTCGTGATTACAGTGCTTGGTGGCAATCGAATGTGGACGAGCCAGCTGCTATCGACTTTGATGAGCTACTTGCAAAAGTAGGCTTAGGTTTAATTCGCCCAGAAGGCGCAAAATCAGTACCGAGTATTGATTCGTTTGCTAAAAACAGCGGTGAGTTACTCACCCTAACTCATGTTCGCCGTGGTAGCGCTGCATGGCAAGCGGGCTTAACAACGGATGATAAAATCGTCGCGTTTAACAAAAAGCATGTGGGTAAAGATTTAACAGCCAGCCTCGAAACGTTCAAAGCAGGCGACACAGTGACTGTTGATTTCATTCGACGCGATGCACTGCAAAGCACAACGCTAACACTTAGCGAAGATTTTGATAAAGAGAAAAAGGTCAAAGCATTAAAAGATGCAACACCAGCTCAAATGGCATTGTTTAAAGCATGGATGGGTGTTGACCACCCAAATCAAGCTAAATAACAGCCAAGTAAATTAAATCGTTAATGATTTTTGATTGGTAAGAGAGGAGCTGCGGCTCCTTTCTGTTTGTTTGATACTAGTTGCGCTTTTACAAACTGCTTAGTGTATTTTGCGTTTAGTAGTGCACTTTGTAGCTGCTGTTTTTTACGTCGCCAAAATGACTTTTTGACTTTGGTTGATCTATCCCGAATATCGCTTTGTGAATTATCGGGTTGTGACACTGGGTAGGGCAGCAAAGAGTATCCATAAACACCGGTTTCCCACACATGCTGTAAATCGCAGTCAACGGGGCGGCCAAATGTGGCAGTGGCTTTTAACAGCGCTTTTGCACCTTCAAAACTAACAGCCGTTGCACAGCAGCCGGACATAAGCTTTTTATGAATGACTAAGTGTTGCTCATCGGCAAGGTGTTTTGTAAAGGCAATTTCCCGACTTCGGTCTTTATAAGCGGCCAATTTTATTAACTGCCAAGGCTGTTTTAATGTACTAATGTTTTCAATTGCACTGTGAATAGAGCGGTCGAGAACAAAGTCATCTTCTAAAATAATGGCGTAATCTAATTGCCTATCGACAATGGTTTGCCATGCTTTTCTGTGACTCAGGTAACATCCAATTTCACCTTTACTCAATGGCTTGTGGTATTTTTTTAGGTTTAAATCAGCACTATAGTGCTTGGCTATCTCTGTATCATACAGCTCTCTACCATCAATTGCATCAAGGCGTTCAAATGCCAAATTTTGTGCATTTAGCTCATGGCTAACACGGTTTAATCGTTCAGTAGAGCTTGCTAAGTTAATTACAAAAATAGCGGTCATTATCGTTACCTGATGGTCAGTTTGAGTCAGGCTAACAAGCTTTAATGACGCTTGGGTGTCAGAACTATTTCGCTTTTATGTCAGGGCGAGGAGTATTTAAAATCGCTTGCTTTTCTTGCTCGGATAAAATGATCCAATCAAAAATTTCATCATTACTGCGACCACAGCCAGTGCAATAGCCATTTAGGCGATGACATTGACCGATGCAATCTGTTTTAAATTGGCTGGTTGGTTTTTTTGATTTTGTCATAGTGATGTGAAGGCTAATATAGCCTTCATGAGTGTATTACTTGCCTTCAATTGGCTTACCAATTTCAAGAGTGGTAGACCAAGGCTGTTTGCGTGATAGGGTTTTACCCGAATGAATTGAGATAACAGGGTTGTTTTCGTCAAGCACAAACGTGGTGCGTAACGATTCAGCTGACTCTTTTTGTGTTTGATGCCAATTATTACCCGCTAAACAAGCTTGGGTAAAATTAACCGCACGGGTGTGATCAGCGACAGCTTGTTGCTGTTGCTCGTAGTTGCCTACACAGCGGTAGGTAACATTGTCTTTATCAAGCGCCGTGATTTGACAGTTATCGGCAATAAGGTTGTATTTCGCTGTCCATGTTTCCATGTATTTAGTATTTACACGGCTACGTTTTAAGCCTTCAAAGCGGTTGTCGTAAGCACCTAATAGGGCGTTAATTTTCTCGCAAGGGGTTAAGTTATCAATGGCCGCTTGTTGTTCAGTTGTTAGTCCTGTACAACCGGTTAAAACAAGGCCAGTTAGTAAGGCGGCGAGTGGCTTTTTCATATCAGGCTATCCTTTTAAATAGCAGTTCCTTAAACGTTTCCTAAAGGATACCTAAGCCCTTGTAAAAATGCTAATAAAGATTGGTGATTACAAAGCAAAATGCCCTCGTAAAGGAGGGCATTTTAGTTGCGTATATGGTAAAAGCGCAGGCTTACATTTTAGTTTTACCAGCAATGTTGGTCACTTTTACTGAACCAGAGCCATCACTTAGTAACTCAAAGTTTGCTGCAGTATCAACGCGAATGCTGCCTGAGCCATCTGAAACGACAACATCACCCGAAATATCATTTAAATCGATACCGCCTGAACCATCATGTACTTCAATATTGCCCTGTGCATTGGCAACATCAATATTACCTGAGCCGTCATGAATTTTAATATCACGGCTGATATTACGTGCCTCTATGCTACCCGAACCATCATTGATTTCTAATGTGCCTGTAATGTCATTTGCGGTAATTGAACCTGAACCATCGTTAATCACTGTATCAGCGACTTTGCTGATAATAATTTCACCAGAGCCATCGTGCACATTTACATTAAATGAACGAGGGTTCGCAACAGTTAAATCAATGCGAGTTTGCTTATTGGTGTGGTAATCGCACTGGCCTGCACTAAGTGCTGCGCTATTGCCTTTAGCTTCAAGGTTTAAGCAGTATTCATCATGAGGCTTTTCTTGATAAATCTCGGCTTTAACGGTTACTTCATCACTGTCACTACCGGTTATGTGTAAAAAACCAGATCCGACTTCTACTTTCAAAGCGCTTAATGAGGCTGCATCTAGCGTTAGGTTTTTTGTTTCTTGTAGTGGCATATCACCCCAAGCAAAAGTTTGTGCTGATAATAAGCTTGCGCCAATGAGTGAGAGTGTTTTTACTGTATTTAACATGGTTCTTCCCTTTCATATCTGTGGTGTTATTAGCTTAGTCGCAGGTGCTGATAAAAAAGGTTTAAAGGGTTTAAAAATTTTTTATAAAAATAATAGGCTGAACTTATGAATTCTAAGGTTAAGGCTAATAATTACAAAGTACTGCGATAAGTGGGATTAATAAATGTACCTGTATTTTCTATGTACGAAATAGAACATTTAATAAGACTAACATTCTGATATACACGATTAAGTAGAGCTTGAATCATCAAGCCCTACTAAAAAGGACAAATTTTTTAGTTTAATAATTTATTTCTATTTGACCAACTGAAACAGTTCCTTGCTGCCAAGTTGTTCTACATGTCAATGAAAGAATAGAATTGTCTTGATAATTATTATCTAAACTTGTTGTGAAATTAACACTTTGTTTAGATGAGTTATTTAGATCAGATATGCTAATCCAATCAAAACCCTGTCCAGTCCCATATTTAAGCCATACTTCACTGTTGCCATCATTTACTTTTTTAATCTGTGAAATTGAGCAACCACCAAAAGAGTTATTTAAACCTTGAGTAGTACCGTGAACTGTTAGTTGGTATTGACCAATGTTATCGTTCAATGGAATTGCACAATTGAAGTAACGTGAAGTTCTTGAAAATGTTGGGTTGAAAATAAAGTATCCGTTAGCGGTTGCGCCAACATTTTCTAAAGAGACTTCTTTTAGTGCTGATAAATCGCCATTTGTAGCAATTAGCTCGTTTAAAGCTGAAGTTTTTTTCACAGTATCTTCACTACAATGCGCAGAGCCAGTAAAAGTAATTGTTTGTGAAAATGCTGATGTTGATGCAATCGCTAAAAGGGTAGCAATTGATAATGAAATTTTATTCATGATAAGAATCCTTCTTCTTTGTCCTTTTCAATTGAATTAGACCATAATTAGACTTACTAATCAAATAATGAAATTATATATATTGTTGAATTTATTGCATTTATTTTAAGTTGACCATCAATTCACGTTTTTACTGTTGTTGCAATGGATTCTAAAATCACACTATTTGTGAGGAGGTGACCTTGCAGGACTTAAAGGCTTTAGTGAACATGACTTTACCCGTGATGTTTTAAAGCACAGGGTAGATAAGAGTGGATTTAAGAAACACTAAAAAAGATGCACCTAAAAAAGTGCATCTAACTGAACATCATTTACTTATGGCGGCCTTGTAAACAGCTCACCACATCAGCCAATGATAGGCCTTGGCGCTGTAATAACACAGTTAAGTGATACAATAAGTCTGCCGATTCATTGGTTAATTCATCGTTATCATGTTTCATGGCTGCAAGGGCAACTTCAACACCTTCTTCACCCACTTTTTGGCAACTACGGCTTAAGTCTTTTGCAAACAAAGACGCTGTGTAGCTTTTGCTTGGATCATCGTCTTTACGCGAGACAATCACTTGTTCAAGCTCAGCTAAAAACGACAAACTAGGTTTAGCATCATCGCCAAAACAGCTTTGTGTACCTAGGTGGCATGTTGGTCCAAGTGGGTTTGCCAGCACTAATAGTGAGTCGTAATCACAGTCGGTGTGTACAGAGACGACTTCAAGGTAGTTTTCTGATGTTTCGCCTTTGGTCCATAAGCGCTCTTTAGAACGCGAGTAAAAGGTTACTTTTTGCTTGTCGAAAGTGGCAGCTAATGCATCTTGATTCATAAAGCCTTGCATTAAAATTACCCCAGAGCTTGCGTCTTGCACAATAGCTGGGATCAATTCGCTTTTGGCAAAGTCGACTTGAGAAAGAGTGTCTTTGGTTAATTGCATAGTCTTGCCGCTACATTATTATCAGTTAAAAATTGTTTTAGTTCGCCAATATCAATGACGTTCTTGTGAAATACGCTGGCAGCGAGCGCGCCATCAACTTGACTTTGTTGAAATACATCAACAAAGTCCTGCATCGTTCCTGCGCCACCCGAAGCAATCAGTGGAATATCGCACAAAGCGCGCATTTTCGATAGCTGAACATTGTCGTAGCCTTTACGCACGCCATCTTGATTCATGCAATTGAGTACGATTTCACCAGCGCCTAGGTCTTGCACGCGCTTAACCCATTCTTCGGTTTTGTAGCGAGTACGGCTTGATGCATTTGGGTCGCCAGTTAGCTGGTAGACTAAATACTCGCCAGTGTTTTCATCATAAAAGCTATCAATGCCCACAACTACGCATTGTTTACCAAACTCATCGTGTAATTCTTTGATAAGCTCAGGGCGAGCAATTGCAGGGCTATTAATACTGATTTTATCTGCACCACGTTCTAAAACACGTGCTGCATCGGCAACAGATTTAATGCCGCCAGCCACACAAAATGGAATATCAATATGGCGTGCAATATTCTCTACCCAATTAACATCAAGTAGGCGTTTTTCGACGCTGGCACTGATTTCATAAAACACCAGTTCATCCGCACCGGCATCGCTGTATGCCTTAGCAAGCGTTAAAATATCACCAACCACTTCATGGCCTTTAAATTTAACACCTTTAACGACTTGGCCGTCTTTTACATCTAAACAAGGGATTATGCGTTTTGATAACATGCTAGCGCCTCCTCAACATTAAAGGCACCATCAAGCAATGATTTACCTAAGATAACACCGCCAACGCCAAGTTTCTTCAGCTTTGCAATATCACCCAGTGAGCTTACACCGCCTGAAGCTTGAACTTTAATCTCGCTGTTGTGGTTGGTTAAATCTTCATAAAGTGCAAACGAAGGGCCGGTCATGGTGCCGTCTTTACTGATGTCAGTACACAGAAAATCAACCACGCC
The DNA here is from genome assembly GCF_014349195.1 of Pseudoalteromonas sp. BZK2. Classification (NCBI taxonomy): domain Bacteria; kingdom Pseudomonadati; phylum Pseudomonadota; class Gammaproteobacteria; order Alteromonadales; family Pseudoalteromonadaceae; genus Pseudoalteromonas; species Pseudoalteromonas sp. BZK2. Next base: position 134,268 of record NZ_JACSOG010000010.1, read on the forward strand.
AAGTGCCACGTAAAAATCAACAAGTTCGAACAAACCAAACTCAGATTCACTTAACCAACCATGTGTTGCGGGTGCCCAGCCGTTGTCAGTTTTATTAACATCTAGTGCGATAACAAAGTGAGAGCTGCCAAACTTTTCTATCCAGGCCTTTACTTGTTCGCGCTTTTCAACGGCCATTGAGCCAATCACGACTTGATTAGCACCGGCTTCAAGCCAGTCAGCAACATCTTGCTCTGAGCGAATACCACCGCCCACTTGATAAGGCACATTAAGCGCTTTGGTTGCAGCTTGAATATGCTGCCACTGTTTTTTATTTGGATCGCGCGCGCCTTCTAAATCAACTAGGTGCAGTTTGCCTGCGCCGCTGTTTGCGTACTCTTGTAAGCGTGCGCCAAGTTCGTAAGGGTAAAATTGTGCTGTATCATACTTACCTTGGTATAAGCGCACAATTTGGTTTTGTAATACATCGAGTGCTGGAATAATCACGTTTATTTCTCTTATTTTTTGCTGCGCTTACAGCTGCCAATCTAAAAAGTTTTGTAAAAGTCGCGTGCCTACTTTGGCGCTTCGCTCAGGGTGGAACTGCATGCCTGCGTAGTTATCTTTGGCAACAATCGCAGAAAAAGCTTGCCCGTATTCACCGCTAACTAGGGTGGCATCGTTTACTGTGTGCGCAAAGCTATGCACAAAGTACACTTGATCTTGCGCAGATAACCCTTTGGTAAGGGCATGCTCTTTTAACACACTTAAGTCATTCCACCCCATGTGTGGTGAGGTTAATGTGCCCACTTCTAAGTGCTTAACAACACCCGGAATTTTGCCAAGGCAATCAACATTACCTTCTTCTGTGCTGTCGCAAAGTAATTGCATGCCTAAACAAATGCCCATTAGCGGGCGCTGATATTCATCAATTGCTTGCTGCCAACCACCGTCTTTTAAGCGTTTCATGGCAACAGAAGCATGACCTACGCCTGGTAAAATCGCACGTTCAAAGCCTTTCAGTTGTTCAGGGGAGGTGATCACCTCTGGCGTCTTCCCTAAGCGCTCAAAGGCAAAACGAACTGAGTTAATGTTGGCACAACCGGTATTAATTATGGCAATCATAAACACCCCTTAGAGCTGGCAGTTTGTTGTGTGGCATCTTTTGCAATCGCAGCGCGAAGTGCTCTTGCAAACGCTTTAAATAAGCCTTCAACTTGGTGATGACAGTTACCATCGCTAACCGACAGAATTAGGCTCATGGCGGCATTATCACTTAAGCTTTTAAAGAAGTGTTCAACCATTTGCACGTCTAAGTCGCCCACTTTTTCACGGCTAAAATCGGCATTTAATACAAACGAGGCGCGACCCGATAAGTCAATTTGCGCTTCTGCTTTACATTCATCCATAGGGAGTGCAAAGCCATAGCGACCAATTTGCGTTTTTGTACCTAGCGCTTGTTTAAGGGCAAGGCCAAGTGCAATGCCGATATCTTCAACTAGGTGGTGCTCATCAATGTGTAAGTCGCCAGTGGCTTGAATATTAAGTCCGATGTTGGCGTGTGTACGAATTTGGTCAAGCATGTGATCGAAAAAGCCAAGGCCAGTGCTAATTTCGCCATTTTTTGTTTGGTCTAAATTAACTTGTACATCGATTTGCGTTTCTTTGGTGTTGCGAGTGACACGGCCTTCACGGTTCGCGGTTGTCAACTTAGTGACAATGGCATCCCAGCTGCCGTCATACAAAATGCCTTCACAGCATAAGTTATTAGCAAGTCCGATATCTGTTTGGCGGTCGCCAATCACAAATGAGCGTGCTAAATCGACTTTACCTGAGCGCATCAGCTCAGTAAGTAAACCAGTTTTTGGTTTACGGCAGTCACAATTTTGTTCATCAAAGTGAGGGCAGATCAGAACTTCATCAAATTTAATCCCTTGGCTGTTTAAGATATCCATCATCTTGTCTTGGGCAATATCAAAATCAGCGGTCGGGAAGCTATCAGTGCCTAAACCATCTTGGTTTGAAACCATCACAAGGCGGTAACCTGCCGCTTGAAGTTGTAATAGAGCAGGGATCACATTCGGCAAGAACACTAATTTTTCTAGGCTATCAACCTGTTTGTCGGTGATAGGCTCTTCGATAATCGTGCCATCGCGGTCAATAAATAAATACGGGTTGCTCATGATAATTCCTGTTCTACTGTATTGCTGGTCAGTGATAAGCCATCTAACCAAATTTTTACTTGTTCTAGTTCTTGCTCGTTACCGATAGAAATTCGTAACCAATCATTTTCGCCATATAAAGTGAAGGCACGCATCACGAGTCCTTGCTCAAGTGCGATATTAAATGATTGTTTGTCTTTTAGTTTTAAGGTGACGAAGTTACCTTCACCGCTCAGTACTTTGATAACAGCAGGTGATTGCTCAAGCCAATTTTTTAGTTTGGTTTTTAAGCTATTTAAAATCGTTACCTGACGGCGCATTGAAGCGATGTTGTCGCTACTTAATGCATCTGCGGCAATGCTCGCAACCACCGTTGATACAGGGTAAGGCGCAATCACTTTACGAATAGGCGCAAGTAGCTCGCTGTTGGCTAGCGTAAAGCCTGTTCTTAAACCCGCAAGTGCAAATGCTTTTGATAAGGTTCTTAGTACCACAAGGTTACTAAACTCGTTGATCAGGCTTGCCGCTGTTTGTTCTGGGCAAAATTCTATATAAGCTTCATCCACCACTACAATCGCTTTACCCGCAAGTTGCTGGGTGATTTTTCTGATTTTGTCTAGGCTTGTCATGCTGCCGGTAGGGTTATTTGGATTACAAATAAACACCAACTTTGAATCAGCAACTGCAGTGACAATCTCATCAACCGTGCCTTTTAATAACAGCTCTTGAGTTAAACCGTTAATCGCAATGTTGTGGGTATCAGCAGTGACTTTGTACATGCCGTAAGTTGGCAAAAAGAGTGCAATGCTATCTTTAGTAGGGCTACAAAAAGTACGTACTAATAGTTCAATACCTTCGTCAGCGCCACGAGTCATCAGTACTTGCTCTGGCTCTAAATTAGCATAGCAAGCGTAACGAGTGATCACTTGCTGAGGCTGCGGATCTGGGTAGCGATTTAAATCAGTTAAATTGATATTTGGCGTACGTGAATACGGGCTTTCATTGGCATTTAACCACGTTGTGCCTGTTAGTTTTTCACTTTTCGCTGAACTATAGGCTGTAAGCGCTGCAATGTTATCTGGCAACAGCGTTGTTATTTTTGAATTATCGCTCATTGTTCATAGCCTCAAGACGAATTGAAACAGCATTAGCGTGAGCATCAAGCCCCTCTGCTGCAGCCAAAGGTAAAATTGCTTTAGATAATTCACGTAAGCCATTTTTACTGATGGTTTGCACTGTGTAAGTTCTAAAGAAGTCCAGTAAGTTTAAGCTCGAATAAGTCGCACTGTAACCATACGTTGGTAGTACGTGGTTAGTACCCGATGCATAGTCACCGGCAGACTCCGGAGTGTAATCACCCACAAATACTGAGCCGGCATTTTTCACTAAGCTTAAATAAGGCTGCGCATCAGCAAGCTGTAGAATAAGGTGCTCAGGACCATATTGAGCAGACACCGCAAAGGCTTGCTCAACCGAGTCGACTAATATCAAGCTTGAGTTAGCAAGGGCTTGCTCGGCAGTGTCTTTACGACTTAACTTTGCTAGCTGCTCTGTTAATGCTTGCTGTGTTTTTTCAATAATGCGTGCGCTGTTACACAGTAAAATAACTTGCGAATCAGCGCCGTGCTCTGCTTGCGATAATAAATCTGCCGCAATAAACCCTGGGTTTGCACGCTCATCAGCAATCACTAACACTTCAGAAGGACCAGCTGGCATATCAATCGCCATACCCGGAATAGTTTGCGCAACAAGTTGTTTTGCCATGGTGACAAAGCTATTTCCCGGGCCAAAAATCTTGTTCACTTTAGGCACTGATTCTGTACCGTAAGCCATCGCTGCAATCGCACCCGCGCCGCCACTTTCTACAATGGTTTTAATACCACATAGTTTTGCCGCATATAAAATGGCAGGGTTGATAGTTTCATCGGCTTTCACAGGTGTAGTAAGCACAACGGTTTGTGCACCACTCAACTGTGCAAGCACCCCTTGCATAATTACTGACGATGGCAGTGGCGCACTACCACCTGGCACGTAAATACCTACCGCTTCAATGGCTTGATATTTAAGTTCACACAATACGCCAGGTTGCGTTGTTAACTTAATATCTTTAGGTAATTGTGCTTGGTGAAAGCGTTTTACATTGGCGTAGGCCGTTTCGATAGCGGCTTTTAACTCGTTTGATAATAACTGCTCAGCTTGGTTTATTTCTTCAACTGGCACTAATAAGCGCGGTGTTTCGCGCTTATCAAACTCTTTTGCCATCTTTAATAACGCTGCGTCACCTTGTGCTTTAACTGCATTTAAGATGTCGATGCAAATTGCTTCAACCTCTTTACTTGCAGTAACAGCAGGGCGGGTAAGTACCGCCTGCTGTGCTTGTTGATTTTCCTCATTCCAGCGAAACATGGATAATTACTCCATCATTTTTTCAATTGGCATAACAAGAATTGAGTTAGCGCCTAGTGCTTTTAACTGTTCCATTGTTTCCCAGAAAAGGGTTTCGCTGCTAACCATATGTAGCGCAACATAATCGTCGCTACCAGCAAGCGATAGTAAAGTTGGTTGACCTGTGCCAGGTAGTAAGTCGCATACTTCATCAAGCTTTGCTTTTGGTGCGTGTAGCATGATGTATTTACTTTCTTTTGCTTGGCGTACACCACGTAAACGCGGCATTAGCGTATTGATTAAATCAAGTTTGCTTTGATCAGTTAGATTCTTGTTTTGAATTAAACATGCGTTTGATTCTAAGATGGTATCGCCTTGCATTAAGCCGTTTGCTTCTAACGTTGCACCTGTAGATACTAAGTCACAAATTGCATCAGCTAAACCAGCACGGGGCGCAACTTCAACAGAGCCCGTTAACATAACTGTGCTTGCGTTAATACCTTCGCGTTTTAGGTATTGGCTTAAGATTTCTGGGTAGGTAGTGGCAATGCGTTTACCTTCGAACCAGCTTTTATCTTGTGGACCAAGTTCTTGCGGCCATGCAAGTGCAAGGCGACAGTAACCAAAATCAAGCTTAGAAAGTTTGTTTACTTCGAATTCCATACCTTGGCGTTCGCGTTCGGCTTGTACTTCAACAAGTACGTTTTCACCTACGATACCCAAATCACACACACCGTCCATTACTAGGCCCGGAATATCGTCATCGCGTACACGAAGTACATCAATTGGCATATTGGTAGAGTGTGCGATTAAACGTTGTTCACGAAGATTTAATTTCACACCAAGTTGCTTTAGCAACTCTTGGCAGTCTTTTGATAAGCGGCCGCCTTTTTGGATGGCGATTCGTAAACGGTTGGTATTGCTCATTATTCATTTTCCTTTAATTCAAAAACTAAAAACCCCGAGGGAACCTCAGGGCGAAAATAAATAATTGGGTTGATTGCTCGCCAGAGGTTCCTTTTAGGAATAACCTCTCAGCGAAAAACCTGACAGGCTATTCCGGTGAATGATGGTGATGATGGATAGTTGTCAGATTGAAGCGCATAATTTTTCCTGTATTGCACTCGTTTGTATAAACCAGTGCGTAAATCTTTTTAAATAAGTTACGTATATAGATAAACATGCTTTGCTAATATTTGGCAAGCATTTTTTTGCGAAATTAAAGTATATGCTATAACCGCCGATAATAAATGGATAGATAGGAGGTACAAATGGATATCATGATCCCCTTTTTAGGTCGAATTACACGGCTACAGTTAGAAAGTAAAGGCGCATTTCACATTGCGGGCGTAAAAGATGCGAACGTGCAGCGAATTGAACTTGAAAAACGCCAAAAACGAGAAATAGAGCGACGAAAAAAAGCTGCTAAAAAAGATGATAAAAGCGGTAAAAATGCCATAGAAGAAGATGAAGAGGGTAATAAACACCTAGATACATGGGCATAGCAGAAATTTAAGAAATTGTTTGTATGCAATAGACCATTTTTTTCTGCTAGGGTTAAGAAATACATGTGATTTTGATCAAAAGGCAATCTAATGGAACGACCAGCAGTGCCGTTAAATGAGCAAGCAAGGCTTGAAGAGCTTCGCTCTTTGGATGTATTAGACTCTCAGAGCGACCCCGCCTTTGACCGAATCACTCGCCTTGCCCAACAGTTTTTCTCTGTGCCAATTTGTGTCATTAGCTTAATTGACGAGCATCGACAGTGGTTTAAGTCATGTGTGGGGTTAGATGTGACAGAGACTGCAAGAGACATTTCTTTTTGCGCCCATGCAATTTTATATAAAGACCCCCTAGTGGTTGAAAATGCCTTAAACGATAAACGTTTTGCAGATAACCCGCTGGTAATGGGTGACCCAAATATTCGTTTTTATGCAGGTTGCCCAATCACACTTAAATCAGGAAATAGAATTGGCACTTTGTGCCTTATTGATCACCAACCTCGCAGTTTTAACAATAAAGATACTAAAGTTTTAAAAGACTTTGCAGCAATTGTCGAGCGTGAGTTTGCGGTTATGCAATTAGCAACCACAGATGAGCTTACCTTATTACCCAATCGTCGGGGTTTTATTAGCACAGCTGAACATTACCTTGATTTATGCATTCGCCAGCATTTAAAAGCAAAATTGGTATTTATAGATTTAGATAACTTTAAAGCAATTAACGACCAGTTCGGTCATGCTGCAGGCGATCGGTTGCTAAAAGATTTTGCAAGGTTGCTGGAAAGCTGCTGTCGCAAAGCGGATTTATATGCGCGGTTGAGCGGTGATGAGTTTGTAATTTTGTTTACAGATTTAAATACCAGTGATTGCGAGGCTATTATGCAGCGTTTATTTATGTCATTCAGTCACTTACCTAATAGTTTTAATAATCAAGTTGAACTTAGCTTTTCCTATGGCATTGCCGATTTTTCAGATCAGCAGCCTTGCTCGCTGACTAAATTACTTGCTGTTGCAGACGCACGAATGTATTCCGATAAAGCACAAAAAAAGGCTCGATAATCGAGCCTTTAAAGTAAAAATCAGTGCTTAATTTTTCGCTTCTGCTGATTGAATACTGCTTTGGATCAACGGCGATATTGTCAAACCTTGTACGATAATCGAAAAGATCACCACCACATAAGTGACAATAACAATCAAGTCATGTAAATCAGAGCCTGCGATCATTACTTGATCGCGTGGGATGGCAGCTGCCATTGCAAGCGCTAAACCACCCCGTAAGCCACCCCAAGTGAGTATTTTCACTGAGTGCTTATCGTACTGGCGGTACTTTTTAAAAAATACAAATGGCGTGCCTACACTTAAAAAACGAGCCAGCAACACCACAGGCACCATGAGTAAACCTAAGCCAATTTCTTCAAGAGTAATAGGCATAGTGACAATTAGCATTCCGATGATCAAAAACAGCAAGGCATTTAAAAAGCTATCTGTGGCATGCCAAAAGTCTTTCACGTAGCGAGTATCTTCAGGCCCGGTACGCTCTGTTGCTTTTGAACGAGTAATATTGCCAAGTAAGATACCACTGGTGACCATAGCAAGGGCACCTGAGATTTCCCAAATATTTGCTGCTGCAAAGCCGGCTGTTGGAATGGTCAGGGTTAGTAGCAAACGAATGTTCACATCGCGGCTATTAATAATTAAAAAATGCCCGACTAACGCAATCACCAGACCAAACACGATACCGCCAATTGCATCAACTAAAAACAATTCTGCAACGTCAGTAAAGGTAGCTTCGGTGCCATAAAAGGCCACTGAAAATATCGTTGTGAAAATCACTAAACCAATACCATCATTAAACAAAGACTCACCTTCAACTTGCACAGAAATACCTTCTGGGGCTCGCATTTGTTTAATAATGGCTAACACTGCAATCGGGTCGGTTGGGCTGATTAAAGCACCAAACAATAAACAGTAAATAAACGGCACGGGCCAGCCAACAAAAGCAAACAAATAATAGCTCAAGTAACCAACAATGACCGTTGAGGTTATTGTTGAAAATAACACTAATGCGGTAATTTCCCACCGTTGCTTTCGAAGGGCTGCTAAGTTGATTTCTAGCGCACCCGCGAACAGCAAAAAGCCGAGCATCCCTTTTAATAGCAACTGATTAAAGTTGATACTGGAGACAACTTGAGTCATTTCGAGGGCGGTGGTATCACCAAGCATTTTAACGGCAAGTATAAGAAGTAGAGAAATAACAACAGAACCTGTTGTTATAGCAATTGTAGTTTGCATTTTGAGGATGAATTGGTTAGCAAAAGCAATAAAAATAGCTAATGCTGAAAGAAAACAAATGAGGTACCAAGCATTCATTGTTTGACCTTAAATATTTTTATAACAAGACGCAGAAAGCAGTCACTTTCTGGCCGCATATAGTACGCCTCTAAAATAGGTATGTCACAGTGTTTATGCGATTTTTATGACATTTTAGAGTAAAAATTCAAGGTGCTGATTGCATATGTATAATCGCTGTTAATAATGTCTCAAAAGAGACAAAAAAAACCTGATGAATGTGCAATTATGATAACTTCAGTTAGGTCAATCAGCCTGTTTAAAGTGAGCCGATTCTTGGCTGGTATTTATAGCTCTGATTGGGTAAGGGATCACAATTCCTTCTTTTGCGTAACGTTGATGTAATGCTTTGATAAACGCAGATTTTACCCAAAAGCGGTTAAAGTACTCTTTTGCTCTTAACATCACCGTAAAATTGATGCTTGATTGGTCAAAAGTATGAAAGACCAAAAAGGTCTCGTAATCATCGATGCCCCATTTATGGCTTTTTAAGATCTGTCTTGCTACATCCAAAGTTACTTGCTCAACTTTTTCAAGGTCGGAGCCATAATGAACACCCACCTCAACGGGGACGCTGAGCTCTTTTTCGGGATAAAAGTAGTTAATGATGCGTGATTTAGACAGCTGACTATTGGGGATGACTATCATGTTGTTCGGCAACATTTTCACCCAGGTTGAGCGCCAACCAATTTTCTCAACAAACCCTTGGTCGCCACTTTCAAGCTCTATAAAGTCGCCGACCCGAATTGGTTTATCAATCACCAACTGCACGCCAGAAAAAAAGTTTTCGAGTGTCGGTTGCAAAGCCAAAGCGACGGCAAGAGAGGTAATGCCTAATGAGGCAATAACTGGGGTGATTGATATGCCTAACGTGCCTAATAACACCAATAAGCCAACACACACAATTGCACAGCGGATCAAGCCTTTAATGATGCTATGACTATTCGAAACCACCACCGAGCGGGCACTGTAATAATCAACGGTACCAAATAAGAAATGATCTAAAAATAACACTAAGGCAAAAATACAAATGGCTTTAGCGGTGGCCGCAATAGGTAAGGGGTGCTCAGCCATAAAGCCGGTGGTGTTCAATAACTGACCAAAAATGATCACAAGCACCATCATTGTGCACAAGGTCAATGGTGTAGAGAGTGAGTCAACCAATAAAGAGTCGAACACAAAGTCAGTGCGTTGAGTCCATTTTTTTAAACAATAGATAATTACAAACCTCAATAAGAACAAAGCGATAGCGGCTAGTGCAGTGCCTCCAATGACAACCAGCCAAGGCTCATTTAGCCATTCATTTTGTATCAACTCAGTATTCATGCTTAGTCCTTAAATCCTAGGTACTTGGTATTGCTGCAAATTATGTACCCAGGCTTTTTGTGGATATTTAAGCCTTCAGCTTTGAACCACAAATAATGAAATGAGCAATATTAAATGCAAATAAAAGGTACAAATGTATATCAAATGTTATTATTTTGTATCAATA
>NZ_JACSOG010000011.1:0-143597 GCF_014349195.1 Pseudoalteromonas sp. BZK2
AAATTTCGTTATTTAGTTGTTCTAAATCAGAAATTTTTAACGCAGGTAGCGACAGGTTTAATCCCTCAAAATGATTAAGTATTATTGCGGATTGGTATTAGCACAAAAAAACTGGCTAATTTTCATTACCCCGCTTCTTTGCCTTTTGTACGATTAATTTTTTACTATTAACTTAATGTCCCGCTAATCGCATATTTTAAAACCCAGTTCTTTGCAGGGCCTGTGTTATTGGCAAGCTTTAAAAACTTACTGCGCACCCAGCTCAGTGGTTTAATCTCGTTTGAAAAACCAAAATAACACGCATCCATCATACTCATCATTAGTAAATTAGCGTGGCGGCGTTTTTTCTCGTAGCGCTTTAATAACGCTTGCTGACCAACATCAGGTTGATCTGCCAAAATATCTGCCAGTGCTACAACATCTTGAAAGCCTAGGTTCACACCTTGCCCAGCAAGCGGGTTAATTGTGTGCGCCGAATCACCCACTAAAACTAAACGTCCGTGCGAGTAATCATTGGCGTGTTGGCGTGCAAGTGGAAAAACAGCATGCTCAAGTAATTCAAAGTCGCCCGGTAGTTCAGGAAAATGTTCAATGAGTTTTGCTTTAAGTTGCTCATTCGACAACTTTTGCCATTGCTTTAAAACTGCTGCGTCGTGATAACAAATTAAATTAGCATAAGGCGCTTGCATCGGTAAAAACGCTACAGGGCCGGTTGGCGTAAATTGTTGCCACGTTTTTACTTGCTGCGGGGCATCTAATTTGATTAACACGCCCATGCAATGCTGACCATATTGCCAACCCGTTACACCTAAACCAGCTTTAGTTCGCAATTGTGACTGTCCACCATCTGCAGCAACAACTAAATCAGCGGTATATTGAGTATCGACATAATGTAAGGTGATTGAATCAGCCGTTTGAGTAATATCCGTAATGGCTGATAGTTGCTCTATCACTTCGATGTTGTACTTGGCGAATTGCTGCCAAAGACTTGCTTGAATTAAATTATTTTCGATTAAATGACCTAAATGCGTTTCGCCTATCTCATGGCTATCAAACAATAAATTCTCGCCTTGTTGCTGGTAGGCCTCTAATTGTTGATAAGGTGCGATACGATTTTGTCTTAGTAACGGCATTGCACCAAGCTCATCAAGTAAATTCTCTGAAAAACGATTAATAGCCGAAATGCGAATATCTACTTTATCTGAGCTTAAAATGTGATCAGCATCGATAAGGTGCTTTTCAATAACGGTGACATCCCTACCCTGCTTGGCCAGTTTTACAGCAGTAGCAGCACCTACCATGCCGCCACCGACAACAATTACCTTATTTTTATTCATTTAATATTCGCTCATTTGGCTATTTAAATACGGGATAAATTGTAACGTAATTCAATATTGCGTGTCAGTGCATTTACCGCTTATGAATTTCAAAACAGTGACTTGTTTGATTTCACACCACAAAGATAAAAACTATACTTGGATCTGTGCGGGTATCCAGCTAAAATACGCGTCCTTTAAGTCGGCATACTTGCCACTTAATCCTGTTTCTAACACATTTTTGTGTCACTACCGAATTGAAAACGAGGCTATATTTCAATGAGTAAAAAGCTGCATATTAAAACCTGGGGTTGTCAGATGAACGAGTACGACTCTCAGAAAATGGCTGATCTACTAGATGCGACTAACGGCTATCAGTTAACTGAAGAAGCTGAAGACGCTGACGTGATCTTACTCAATACCTGTTCAATCCGTGAAAAGGCACAAGAGAAAGTATTCCATCAGCTAGGCCGTTGGAAACTATTAAAAGACGACAAACCAGAGTTAATCATTGGTGTTGGTGGCTGTGTTGCATCGCAAGAAGGTGACTCAATTCGTCAACGTGCACCGTTTGTTGATGTAATCTTTGGCCCGCAAACATTACACCGCTTACCAGAAATGATTAAGCAAGTGCAAAGTGGCGACAGCAGCTCGGTAGTTGACGTTTCATTCCCTGAGATTGAAAAGTTCGACCGTTTACCTGAGCCAAAAGCGGAAGGCCCTACTGCGTTTGTATCAATTATGGAAGGTTGTTCTAAATACTGTACATTCTGCGTAGTTCCTTATACGCGTGGTGAAGAAGTAAGCCGTCCACTTGATGACGTATTACTTGAAGTTGCCCAACTTGCAGAGCAAGGTGTTCGCGAAGTAAACCTACTTGGTCAAAACGTAAATGCGTATCGTGGTGAAACTCACGACGGTGAAATTTGTTACTTCTCTGACTTACTACGTTATGTCGCTGCGATTGACGGTATTGACCGCATTCGTTATACCACATCGCACCCAGTAGAATTTACGCCAGATATCATTGATGCGTACGCAGACGTACCTGAGCTTGTTGACCACCTACACTTACCAGTGCAAAGTGGTTCAGACCGTGTTCTTAACCTTATGAAACGTGGTCACACTGCACTCGAGTACAAATCTACGATTCGTAAGTTACGTAAAATTCGCCCTAACCTAAGCATGTCTTCAGACTTCATCATTGGTTTCCCAGGCGAAAGCAAAGCGGACTTTGAAGCAACTATGAACCTTATCAATGACATTGGTTTTGATATGAGCTTTAGCTTCATCTACAGTGCGCGCCCTGGTACGCCTGCTGCTGATTTACCAGATGACGTAACAGAGCAAGAGAAAAAAGAACGTTTATACATTCTGCAAAACCGTATCACGCAAATGGCGCAGCAAATCAGTCGCCAAATGTTTGATACCGAACAGCGTATCCTAGTTGAAGGTCCTTCTAAGAAGAACCCAATGGAATTACGTGGCCGTACTGAGAACAACCGAGTGGTTAACTTTGAAGGCCCTCACTCAGTGATCGGTCAATTCGTTGATGTACGTATTACAGAAGCATTGCCAAACTCTTTACGTGGTGAACTAATTCGTACAGAATCAGAAATGAACTTACGTCGTGATGTGGCACCTTCAGCTATTTTAAGTAAAGCTGCTGAAGCTGAGGCCGCTGCGGCCCCTAACGAAATTGGCGTTGCTACTTTCGTACCTTAGGGTGACACTTGGTGCAGGCACAGCCTGCACCCATCAATAGGAAGCAATTTTGAGTAATCAATTAAAAACATTAGAGATTTATTTAGAACCCGCCGACAACAAACGCCTTTCATCTTTATGTGGTCCGTTTGACGAAAACATTAAGCAAATTGAACGCCGCCTTGGTGTTGAGATTGCACACCGTGATAATTTCTTCAGAGTAACTGGTAAACTGCACCTTGCAGCAGCGGCTGTTGAGATACTAAAAAACCTCTATATTGAAACTCAACCTATTCGCGGCCTGATTGGCGAGATTGAACCTGAAGCCGTACATTTGGCAATTAGCGAATCAAATGCGCTAGAGCAAGATGAAAACCCAGGTGTATATGGCAAAGACATGGTGATTAAAACTCGCCGTGGCGTTATTAAACCGCGCAATGATAATCAAGGCGTGTATGTTGCAAATATTTTGCACCACGATATTACCTTTGGTATTGGCCCAGCCGGTACAGGTAAAACTTATTTAGCGGTTGCTGCAGCCGTTGATGCCTTAGAGCGTCAAGAAATTCGCCGTATTTTATTAACTCGTCCTGCGGTTGAAGCTGGTGAAAAACTAGGCTTTTTACCAGGTGACTTAAGCCAAAAAATCGACCCGTATTTACGCCCTCTATACGATGCATTATTTGAAATGCTGGGTTTTGAGCGTGTAGAAAAGCTAATTGAGAAAAACGTGATTGAAGTTGCGCCACTTGCTTACATGCGTGGTCGTACGCTAAATGACGCGTTTATTATTCTCGATGAAAGCCAAAACACCACAGCAGAACAAATGAAAATGTTCTTAACCCGTATTGGTTTTAATTCAAAAGCGGTGATCACCGGTGATATTACACAAGTCGATTTGCCGCGTGGTGCCCGCTCAGGCCTACGTCATGCCATCGAAGTATTAAACGGTGTCGATGAAATTAGCTTTAACTTCTTCCAATCACACGATGTGGTTCGCCATCCGGTTGTTGCTCGTATCGTTGAAGCTTATGAGCGAAACGATGAAGCAGAACGTTTAAAACGTGCAGAGAAGCAACGTGCGAAAGAAGCGCAAGCAAACCAACAAGAAGCAAACTCGTGACCGAATTAGATTTACAAATAGCCTGTGAGTTTGACGACTTACCAAGCTTTGAACAATTCCAGCTATGGGCTGACAAAGCCCTTAGCAACTACCGTGAAGATGCAGAGCTGACTATAGTGATCAGCGATGAAGCACAAAGCCAGCAGCTCAACAATGATTACCGTGGCAAAGATAAACCGACTAATGTCTTATCTTTTCCATTTGAAGCACCACCGGGCATTGAGTTACCTTTAGTAGGTGATTTAATCATTTGTCCGGCTATTGTTTTAGCCGAATCAATTGAGCAAGAAAAAACCTTTCACGACCATTTTGCCCATATGGTTATCCATGGATGCTTGCATTTACTTGGATTTGACCATATAAAGGACGAAGATGCACTTGAAATGGAAAGCATAGAAAAGCAATTACTTGCCGATCTGAACATCGCTGACCCATATCGAGACGATATTTAAATTAACGGAGCAATTAGACGCAATGAGCGACGACAACTCGCAAACTAGCCAGGGTTCTTCTGGCAAAACGTGGCTGGGCCGCATAGCCCAAATGTTGCAAGGGGAACCCCAGAATAGAGAAGAGCTGGTAGAAGTAATTGCCGATGCGCAAGAACGCGACCTTATCGACCCTGAAACCAAAGATATGATTGAAGGGGTGCTAGGTGTATCAGAGCTGAAAGTGCGGGACATCATGATCCCACGCTCGCAAATGGTAACCTTAGAGGTTGATACACCATTAGAAGAGCTATTACCTATGATGGTTGATTCAACACATTCACGTTTTCCCGTGGTATGTGAAGACAAAGACCATGTTGAAGGTATTTTATTAGCAAAAGATTTATTACCACTGATCATCAACAAAGATGAGCAACTGCCTTCTTTACGTGAATATTTGCGTCCTGCAGTTGTAGTGCCTGAAAGTAAACGTGTAGACACGCTGCTTAATGAGTTCCGTCAACAACGTTACCACATGGCGATTGTTATTGATGAGTATGGTGGTGTGTCTGGTCTTGTCACTATCGAAGATATCCTTGAAATCATCGTTGGTGAAATCGAAGACGAGCACGATGAAAGTGAAGACCTACAAGATATTCGCCAAGTTGCAAAGCACGTTTACGCTGTGCAAGCACTGACTGAAGTTGATGACTTTAACGAGTATTTTAAAACTGGTTACAGCACCTCAGATGCTGACACCATAGGTGGTATTGTTTTACATGCATTTGGTCACATGCCAAGTCGTGGTGAAACAATCGAGGTAGAAGGCTTACAATTTAAAGTCACTAACGCAGATAACCGCCGTATCTTACAATTGCAAGTCACCATTCCAAAGGCTGATGATAACGACAGTGAAGAAACTGCTAACTAACCTAAGTCACCTTGCAAAAGATAAAAAAGCCTGGCTCGCACTTGTTGCGGGCCTCTTTTTAACCTTAAGTTACGCACCCTATAACCTATGGTTTATAACTTTTTTTTCCCTTGGTGCTCTACTCTACTGCATTAACCCTCTCGCAAACGGTAAATTAGCCGCTAAACAAAGTGCTAAATATGGCTTTTTATTTGGTTTAGGTTGGTTTGGTGCAGGTATAAGCTGGGTACATGTATCAATAGCGACCTTTGGTGGTATGCCATTAATCGCATCACTTTCGTTAATGGTGCTGCTTTGTGCTTATTTAGCCCTTTATCCCGCATTAGCTACATGGCTGGCAACTCGCCTTGCTACAGGCCCATATAGCTTTATATGTTGGTTACTCGCCGCTATCGCAACCACAGAATACTTACGTGGCACATTGTTAACAGGCTTTCCGTGGCTGAGTTTTGGTTACACGCAAACAGACAGCCCACTTAATTTTTTAGCCCCAGTGATTGGTGAGTTTGGGATTACGCTTGTATGTATGTTAATTGCGTTTGCTTTATATCTCCTAGCAAGCAAAGATGGCAAACCACTTATCGCCTCTGTAGCCCTATTAGCTGGCTTATATACGATTGCAAGCAGCAACCAGCTACACTACCAAGATAAAACCATTAAAACTGTACTGGTGCAGGGTAATATTAAACAGCATCTTCGTTTTGAGCCGTCTGAGTTTTGGACGACTATGAGCAAATACCAAGATATGACTCGCCTGCATTGGAATGCTGATTTAATTGTTTGGCCAGAAGCTGCGGTGCCCGAGCTTGAAGCATTATCAACCGAGTATTTAACAGGCCTTGATAGTGCCGCAACGTTTAATGACACCGCGCTTATTACCGGTATCGTTGATTACCAATACGACACACGTAACATTTTTAATACGCTAATTGTGTTGGGTAAAAAAGAACACAATGACAGTGAAGGTCATTATCAGTATTTAGGTAAAAACCGCTACCAAAAGCATCAGTTATTACCTATTGGTGAATTTGTGCCGTTTCAGGACTTCTTGCGCCCAATTGCGCCACTGTTTGATTTGCCTATGTCATCCTTCACTCGCGGTGATGAAGTGCAAAACAATTTACGCGCAAATGGTTTAAATATTTTACCGGCTATTTGCTATGAAATTGCCTTTTCTGAGTTGGTTCGTGGTAATTATCGCAGTGACTCCGACATTTTATTCACGGTGAGTAACGATGCATGGTTCGGTGACTCACATGGCCCGCATCAGCACATGCAAATAGCACGTATGCGCGCCTTAGAGTTACAGCGCCCGCTAATCCGCGTGACGAATAATGGTATTAGCGCCGTTTACGACCCTATCGCTAAATCACAATTAGCTATGCCACAATTTAAAGCGGATGTACTCGAAGCCAATATCACGTTAATTAAAGGCGATAGCATTTATAGTCAATATGGCAATTGGCCAGTATGGGCGGTAGTGATATTACTGAGCGCTGTGGGTGTATTTGTAAGGATTAAGAAATAACAATTAAAAAAGGCTTCATAATGAAGCCTTTTTACATTTAAGATTCTATCTTTATCAACTCTACATCAAATATAAGTAGCGAGCCTGCTGGAATACTGCCGACGCGTTTACGGCCGTAAGCAAGCTGAGGCGGGATATAAAAGGTAAATTTATCTCCTTCGCTCATGAGTTGTAAGCCTTCGGTCCAGCCTGCAATGACTTGGTTTAAACCAAAGCTAATTGGTGAGTTTCTTACCACTGAACTGTCAAAAACACTGCCATCCATAAGCGTACCGTGATAGTGAACCTTTACTTTACTGGTTGCACTTGGCTTTGTGTCATTACCAGAACTTTGCTCAATTTTGTATTGCAGCCCAGATGCGGTTTCATGAACATCGTCAGCTTTACTATTATTCGCTAAAAAGTCCGCAGCGAGTTTTTCATTTTCAAGGGCCTGAAGCTTCGCTTTTTTACTATTTTTAAAAATTAAAAAGCAAAAAATACCAATGATCAGTAAAAGTATTAAATTAATCATTCTGCGTCCTTCTCATCATCATTGTCGCCATTTACGATATCTGCAATATTGGCAAGCCTTGCTAAGGCTAGCGCGTTAATAGAGCCTTCAGGGTAACCTTCTGCGGTCATTTCACCTGCGTCTTTATCCATTAATAAGCTGAGAGCTTGATCAACCGTTTCAACGGCATAAATATTAAAGCGCCCTTTTTCAACCGCATCGAGTACTTCGTCATCAAGCACTAAATTAACTTGGTTTGATTTAGGAATAATCACCCCTTGCTCACCGGTTAAGCCACGCATTTTACAAAGCTTGAAGAAGCCTTCTATTTTCTCGTTTACGCCACCAATTGATTGCACATCACCATGCTGGTTAATTGACCCTGTCAGTGCAATAGATTGGCTAATAGGTAAGTTCGTAATGGCTGATATAAGCGCGCACAGCTCTGCTAATGAGGCGCTATCACCGTCGATGTAGCCATAGCTTTGCTCTATTGCGATATTGGCACTGAGCGTTAGGCTAAATTGCTGAGCATACTTATTACCTAAGTAACCGGTTAATAGCATCACCCCTTTTGAGTGAATGGCTTTACCCAGCTCGGCTTCACGTTCAACGTCAATTACGCCATCTGCACCTGCGTATACAGTGGCTGTTATGCGTGCAGGTGTACCAAATGAGGTATCGCCAATATGCAGCACAGTTAAGCCATTTACTTTGCCCACTGCGTGACCTTCGGTTGCAATTAAAATTTGCCCCTCTTTGATATCACTCAGCATGGTTTCTGAAATTTGCCCTGTGCGGTATTGCTTACCAACAATGGCTTCATCTATGTGATGAGCATCAATCACGGTTTGGCCATCTTGTTTGGCATAAAAACTGGCTTCTGCCACTAACTCTAATACATCAGCAAAACGAGCTGAGAGTTTGTTATGGTGCTCAGCTTGGCGATAACTAAACTTTAGTAATCTTGCCATTGCAGCTTCATTTACGGTGCAATTAAGTGTTTGCTGACAATATTCAGTCACCTTGGTAATGAACTGATATTGCAGTTTATCGCTACTTGGTAAGTAATAATCAAAGTCAGCAAGGACACGGAATAACTCTGCAAACTCTTCGTCATATTCACCAATGGTGTAATAAAGGTCGCGAGAGCCTAGCAGCACTATTTTTACATCAAGAGGAATAAGCTGCGGACGTAACGTAAAGCTACTTCCCACAGAGCTGTCTTGATAGGGTAAGTCGTTTTTGATTTGATGCGTTTTTAGAGAAAGCTTAAGGCCATCCCACACTTGTGGGTTCGCCATGACTTTTTCAGCATCCATAATCAAATAGCCACCATTAGCACGGTGCAGTGCACCTGGCTGAATTGAACGGTAACTGGTGATAAGCGAGCCTTGTGAGGTCGCATATTCAATTTTGCCGAAAATATTGCCAAAGGTCGGGTTTGGCTCATACACCACAGGGGCTGCATCGCCCTCTTTGTATTCGACTAGAATATTTGGCGCAAAGAAGTCTGTGAGCATCCCTTTACGGTCAAAGTCTTCTTTATTTTCGTCGTTTTCATCATCGTCGAGCCATTCAAGTACCGCATCAATGATTTCTTCACGAATATCTTTTAAATAACGCAATACACCTATGTGCGTCGCGTATTTATGTTCAAGGGCTTTAATGAGTGGCTTAGTGGCAAGCTCAGCAGTTGATTTTTTAAGGTTACGCAGTTTTTCAGATGACTCTCGCTTCCAACGAGGAAGCTCAATTAATGCTTCGATTAACGCATCTTCAAGCTTTTCGATAACCTCATAAAATTCGATACGCAGTGGCTCATCAAGGGCTGAAAATTCACTGTCGCTCAGTTGTTTACCATTCACTAAAGGCGCAAATCCCACAACACCATTTTCTTCAATCAGTGCCACACTTTGCTCAAGAGCTGCAATTTCAACAGCAGTAATTGCCGCATCGTAAGTATCGGTAAACTCACGGTCGATTGATTTTTTCTTACGTTGATAACCCGGGTTATCAAAAGCTGCTGGGAATGTATCGAGTACTTCGTCGATAAATGAATCTATATCGTCAGCTAACTGTTTTGATTGACCTGCTTGCAAGAATAACGCGATTGGCTCGCGGTGGTCATCATAGTTGTTAACATACAACCACTCATTAGGCGTTGGGCGGTCTTTTGAATGGGCTGTGAGTTTGTCTTTTACTAAGGTGTAACGACCATGAGCCGCTTCACCCATCACATAAACATTGTAACCCGGTAATTCCATTCCAAGTGAAAAGTCGAGGGCACTTTGTGCACGTTGCTGACCAATAAATGGCAACGCTTCTGGATATGGGTTTTGCATACAAGTCGCAACATGACTTGCTGCAATCTCAGGTGCTAACGCAGAAACAGGTAGTGGGATTAGTTTTTTTGTCATTCTAACTTCTTATTTCCCAGTCTTGACTGGGCATTATAGGTAACGCCCAGCACAAGCCTGCGTCACTGATTAAGGTTGTAATGCCTTACGGCGAAAATAAATACCGCCACATTCAGTACAAGGAGTAATTTGCGTAGCATGGTAAACATCGTAACTATGCTGACAATTTTTACATACTAATGTGCCCATGGCTATCCATTCTCCCTCTTGATAAACACCATTGTGTTGAAAATCTTGGTTTAAGGCCTGCCATTCGAGCTGGGTTTTATCTTCAATGTGCGATAACTCGTACCAAAGCGACTCTTTAAGCTCTAGCCATGCGAGTGAATCATAGTGACTGTCGTTTTCTTTGATATGGTCGATATCGCGTTGTAAATAGTCACTATACTGATTAAGCTTTTCTTGTCCTAAGTCTTTAAGTGCTTGCTCTGATTCAACAAATTTTTCCATTGCATCTTTTAGCTCATGATCTTTTACGTCTTTGAGCCATGCACTTAAATCGCTCAACCAAGATTTATAATCTGCCATCGTTTACTCCTTCAAAAATGATGAAAAATCAACCGTTATTCTAGTTGAGTATAGGTTAACCTGCCCTGAAAATATATTTCCTTGGAAAATTAACAAAAGCGCCTATTTGCCGCTGTGATTAGCATGTATTTTGGGTTATCCTTATCGACAATTTTTTATTAATTTGCAAGAAGTCTGGAATCGTAGATGCAAGAGCAATATAACCCGCAAGACATTGAGTCAAAAGTACAAGCCTACTGGGAAGAAAACCAAGTATTTAAAGTCACTGAAGATGAGAGCAAAGAAAAGTATTACTGCCTATCGATGTTCCCATACCCAAGCGGCCGACTCCACATGGGTCACGTTCGTAACTACACCATTGGTGACGTAGTATCACGCTTCCAACGCTTGCAAGGCAAAAACGTAATGCAACCTATGGGTTGGGATGCGTTTGGTCTACCTGCTGAAAATGCGGCAATCAAAAATAACACTGCCCCTGCTAAGTGGACTTACGAAAACATCGATTACATGCGCGACCAGTTAAAGCAATTAGGCTTTGGTTATGATTGGGATCGTGAAATCGCAACATGTCACCCAGAATACTACAAGTGGGAACAGTGGTTCTTCACTAAGCTTTACGAAAAAGGCTTAGTTTACAAAAAGATGTCAACAGTTAACTGGGATCCAGTTGACCAAACTGTACTTGCTAACGAACAAGTTATTGATGGTCGTGGTTGGCGTTCAGGTGCCATTGTTGAGCAAAAAGAAATTCCACAATGGTTCATCAAAATCACTGATTACGCACAAGAGCTACTAGACGATTTAGATAAACTTGATCACTGGCCTGAGCAAGTTAAAACCATGCAGCGCAACTGGATTGGTCGTTCAGAAGGTTTAGAAATTGAATTTAAGCGTGCTGATAACGAAGATACATTCAGTGTTTATACAACGCGCCCAGATACCTTCATGGGTGTGACGTACGTAGCAGTTGCTGCCGGTCACCCAATTGCACAAGAAGCTGCTAAAAACAGCGACGCTGTAGCTATGTTTGTTGATGAGTGTAAAAACACGAAAATCGCAGAAGCAGACATGGCGACCATGGACAAAAAAGGCATTGCAACAGGCTTTTATGCAATTCACCCATTAACAGGTAAGCAAGTACCAATTTGGGTCGCTAACTTCGTATTAATGGATTACGGCTCAGGCGCTGTTATGGCTGTTCCTGCGCACGACCAACGTGACTACGAGTTTGCAACAGCGTATGGCCTTGAGATTGCTCAAGTTATCGCGCCAGCTGCAGGTTCTGAAGAAACGGTTGATTTAGACAACCAAGCATTCACTGAAAAAGGCGTGTTAGTTAACTCGGGTGAGTTCGATGGCCTTGAATTTGAAGCAGCGTTTAATGCCGTTGCAGACAAACTAGAAGCGCTGGGTGTAGGTGAGCGTAAAGTTAATTTCCGTCTACGTGACTGGGGTGTTAGCCGTCAGCGTTACTGGGGCTCTCCAATCCCAATGCTTAGCGACGAAAATGGTGATGAGCTTGCAGCAACAGAAGACATGCTTCCGGTTCGCTTACCAGAAGACGTAGTAATGAATGGTGTGACTTCACCAATCAAAGCTGATCCTGAGTGGGCTAAAACAACGGTAAATGGCGCGCCTGCATTCCACGAAACAGATACCTTCGATACCTTCATGGAATCGTCTTGGTACTACGCTCGTTACTGTAGCCCACGTTTTGACGAAGGCATGATCGAGCCAGGCGCTGCCAATTACTGGTTACCAGTAAACCAATACATTGGTGGTATTGAGCATGCAATCTTGCACTTACTTTACTCGCGTTTCTTCCACAAACTATTACGTGACTTTGGTTTAGTAAACTCAGATGAGCCATTTGAGCGCTTATTATGTCAAGGCATGGTACTAGCTGATACTTTCTATCGTAAAGATGAGAAAGGCGGTGATATCTGGATTTCACCAACAGACGTTCAAACTGAAACAGACGACAAAGGTCGTGTTGTTAAAGCGTGGCACAAAGAAGATGGCGAGCCGGTATTCTCTGCGGGCATGAGCAAAATGTCGAAATCGAAAAACAACGGTATCGACCCACAACAAGTTATCGCCCAGTACGGTGCAGATACAGTGCGTTTATTCATGATGTTCACTGCGCCGCCAGAGCAAACTCTTGAATGGTCTGATTCAGGTGTTGAAGGTGCAATGCGTTTCTTAAAACGTATTTGGAAATACGCTGTTGATGTTGAAACAGTAGGTTATCAAGCGCTTGATAAATCAGCGTTAAATAACGACCAAAAAGTACTTCGCCGTGAACTTCATAAAGCAATTGCAAAAGTGACTGATGACGTTGAGCGTCGTCAAACATTCAACACTGCAATCGCTGCAATCATGGAAATTTCGAACAAGTTACTTAAAGCTCCACTTGCTGATAAACAAGATGTGGCAATTGCTAACGAGGCACTTGAAGCATTACTTATCATGCTTGCACCTATCACACCGCACATGTGTCACCAGTTATGGCAAGACCTTGGCAAAGAAGGCGACATCTTAGATGCAGCATGGCCAACAGTTGATGAGTCAGCACTTGTTGAAGATGAGAAGCTAATCATTGTACAGGTTAACGGTAAGCTACGTGCTAAGTTAACAGTGCCTGCAGATGCAACCAAAGAGCAAGTTGAAGCATTAGCATTTGCTGAAGAAAACGTGACTAAGTTCACTGAAGGCGCGACTATCCGTAAAGTAATTTACGTACCTGGCAAACTACTTAACGTGGTTGCTAACTAAGATGGCAGCGCTTCACGCACTGAAAAACGGACTAGCCCTTGCGCTAGTCTGTTTACTGCTGACAAGTTGTGGCTTTCACTTAAAGAAAGCCTCTAACTTGCCTGACGACTTGAAAGTACTCACCCTTGTTGGTGATGATGAAAAGTCAGCCTTATTCGAATTAGTCGAAAAAGAACTGATTGCGAGTAAAGTTGAGCTTAACCAAGTTGGTAAACACCCTGAGTTAAAGATTCACAAAGACCGCTTAGAGCGTCAAATTCTGTCATTGTTTGATAATGGTCAGGTTGCTGAATATGAACTTGCCTATAGCGTAAGCTATACCCTCAAGCGCCCTGGACAAAAAGCGATTAATCAAAGCTTTGAATTGTATCGTAACTACCAAGACGACCCAGACAATGCCCTTGCAAAAGCAAAAGAGCTTGATTTGCTATTAGGCGAAATTCGTAAGCAAGCGAGTCGTCGTATTGTTCGTGAGTTATCACAACTGTAATGCGTTGCTATGCAAACCAGCTTCCTAGCCAGTTAAAAAAAGGCCTCGCGCCTTTTTACATGGTGTTTGGTGAAGAGCCTTATCAAATTGCTCAGTGCATCATGCAAATTCGTCAAGTAGCTAAACAGCAAGGCTTTGACGAGGTAATCAAATTTACCTTAATGCCGGGTTTTGATTGGCAAGAAATTGTTGCTCAATATCAAAGTATGTCACTGTTCAGCGCTCGTACCTTAATTGAGTTTGATTTAAACGAGCAAAAACCTGGTGCGCAAGGCAGCCAAATCTTTAAGCAGCTTGTTGAGCTTGCTAACCCCGATACTATTTTGGTTTTAAAAGGCGCCAAAGCCAGCCAAGATATTCAACGCAGTGCTTGGTTTAAAGCCCTCGATAAGCAAGGCTTATTTGTTCCTTGTTACCCATTAACAGGTAATCACCTGAGCCGCTGGTTAGATGAGCAATGCTACCGTTTAAACTTAAACCTTCATAACAACGCGAAACAAAGCTTAATTGATGCCACAGAAGGAAATTTACTTGCCTGTCATCAAGAGTTAGAAAAGCTATCTTTGCTTTATGGTAGTGAGCTAATTGACCAACAAGCTGTGATGCAAGGGCTACTAAATCAGTCAAAATTTGATATTTTTGATTTGAGTGATGCTTTATTAAATGGCCACGCCGAACAAGCAGTTAAAGTAATGACTAAACTGGCTGCCGATAACACTGAAGCCATGAGTATTTTTTGGGCCATCAATAAAGAAGCAGCTAACTTACTGGCTATGCAACACGGGCGCTTGAATGGTGCCAATATGGCTGATTTATACAAAAAGTATAATATTTGGAAAAACCAACAAGCTGTTGTACAACAGGCCTTAAATCGCTTGAACATCCAAGTACTCGAACAAATTACCAAACAATTAGCTCAGTTTGATGCCGCATATAAACAAGGCAACCTTGTAGCCCCCTACCAAGCATTAATGCAAATATGCTTAGTATTTTGCCAACCTGTGGCGATACCTTTACCTTGCCACCCGGTCTTTGACTAAGAGTAACAATTCATGATTGCTATTTTTGGTGGCACCTTTGATCCAATTCACTTAGGTCATATTAATATGGCCCAGCAGTGTGTTCAGCAGTGCCAACTCGATACCCTTTACTTCATGCCTTGTGCTATTCCTGCTCATAAAGCCAAGCCAGGAATAAGTGATGAGCATCGCATTAATATGCTAAAACTTGCGATTGACGACAATCCGCATTTTGCTATCGATTACCGCGAACTAAACCGAGAAGGTGCGTCTTATTCTTTGCTGAGTTTAGAAGAGCTTCGTGCAGAAAACCCAGCAGCGCCGATTATGTTTTTAATCGGCATGGACTCATTCAATAGCCTAGATAAATGGTTTAAATGGCAAGAGATTGTCAAACTTTGTCATATTGTGGTGTACCAGCGTCCGGGGCAACACTGCCAAGTATCTGGAGAACTTGCCACTTATAAGGCACATACCTTAACAGAGCAACTTAGTCAGCTACAACAAGCCCCGGCTGGTAAGTTATTCTTTTTAAATGGCTTACAAGTTAATGCCGCCTCAAGCGAAATCAGAAAAAAGCTGCATTTAAATGACAGTATAGCGGAACTTTTACCTACCAATGTAAGTCAATACATTGCGCAGCATCATCTTTACCAAACAGATGAATAAATACTGCCTGCGTGATAAAATAACAAATTAAGATTATTTATTTTTGAGAAAACACTTTGGATTCTAAACAACTACTCGCATTTGCCCTTGATAAAGTCGATGATATGAAAGCCCGTGATGTGGTACAGCTTGATGTTCGTGGTAAGTCTGACATTACTGATTACATGTTAGTTTGCTCAGGTAACTCTAAACGCCATGTACAATCTATTGCTGATCATGTTGCTAAAGAAGCACGCCATGCTGGTGAAGAACCTCTCGGTTACGAAGGCCAAAACGAAGGTGAATGGGTGCTTGTAGACCTAGGTGATGTTGTTGTGCATGTAATGCAAGACCAAACTCGCGACTTCTATGATCTAGAGAAACTTTGGGGCTAACCCTTAGCAAGGACATAGGTAACCATTTTGAAAATACAATTGATTGCTGTTGGCACCAAAATGCCAGCATGGGTTGAAACCGGATTCACAGAATATCAACGTCGCTTCCCACGTGATATGCCCCTTGAGCTAATTGAAATCCCCGCAGGTAAACGTGGTAAAAATGCGGATATCAAACGTATTTTACAACTTGAAGGCGAAAAGACCCTAGCTGCGATCCCTAAAGGTAACCGCATTGTAACGCTAGAGGTGACCGGTAAACCCATGGATACCCATCAGCTGGCAAAAAGTATGGAAAAGTGGCAGCTTGATGGTCGCGATGTTAGCTTATTGATTGGTGGACCAGAAGGCTTAGCACCTGAGTGTATTGCAGCGTCTGAGCAAAAGTGGTCATTATCAAACCTGACACTACCGCACCCGCTAGTGCGCATTATTGTTGCTGAAAGCCTATACCGAGGCTGGAGCTTGAATAACAACCACCCTTATCATCGCGAGTAGTAAAGCCAATGCGAAAACACAGACCCACGATTCGAGACCACTCGGCTGAAGCAAACTTGTTTGCTCGCCGAGCATTTGTGGGTTTTGTGTTTGTTACACTGTTAATTGGTGTGTTGTTATCTAACCTATACAACATCCAAGTTATCGAACATCAAGATTATCAAACACGTTCGAACGATAACCGCATCAAAGTTATTCCAATTGCCCCTAACCGTGGGCTTATTTACGACAGAAATGGCGTATTACTGGCTGAAAACAAGCCAGTTTATAATTTAGAAGTAATACCCGAGGAAGTTGATAACCTTGAAGAGGCACTGAGCGAAGTTGAAAAAGTTATTAAAATAACTGAGCAACAAAAAGCTGACTTTCTAGATGACATTAAGCACAATCGCCGCTTTAAAAGCCAAGTATTAAAAGCCCGTTTAGACGAAACCGAAGTTGCAAAGTTCTCGGTTAATCAGCATAAGTTTCCAGGCTTTAGTATTGAAGCACGTTTAGCTCGCTATTACCCTTATGGTGATACTCTTACCCATGCCTTAGGTTATGTTGCCAAACTCAACAAAAAAGAACTCACCAAACTGGAAGCTGAAGACCAAGCAACGAACTACCGTGCAACACATGACATTGGTAAGCTGGGTATCGAAAAGTATTACGAAGAACTCCTTCATGGTGTGGTTGGTTCGCAGCGCGTTGAAGTGAATAACCGTGGCCGAGTTATCCGCACTTTAAGCCTCACACCACCTGAACCAGGTCACGACTTAGTACTGACTTTGGATATTGGCCTGCAACAAATTGCTCAACATGCCTTAAAAGACATGCGTGGTGCCATTGTAGTGCTTGATGCTAAAGATGGCGGCGTTTTAGCACTCTACTCTAACCCTAGTTATGACCCGAATTTATTTGTCCATGGTATCAGCAGCACTGATTACAAAAAGTTGTTAAACCCAGACCGACCACTAATTAACCGTACCACGCAAGGGCGTTATGCACCAGCCTCTACAGTTAAACCTCATATGTCGATCCTTGCCCTTGAAGAAGGGCTGGTAACCGAGCAAACACAAATTTGGGATCCGGGCTTTTTCCAAATTCCTAACGTGGAGCACAAATGGCGTGACTGGAAACGTTGGGGCCATGGTCATGTTGATGTTTATCGTGCTATTGAAGAGTCATGCGATACCTATTTTTACGATGTTGCTTACCGTTTAGGGATCACCAAAATCAGTGACTTTATGACGCAGTTTGGCTTTGGCCAACTCTCTGGAATCGATATTCATGAAGAAACATCCGCCATTATGCCATCGCGAGAATGGAAAGAAGCCCGCTTTAGAGAGTCATGGTGGCGCGGCGATACCATTTCAGTGGGTATCGGCCAAGGTTATTGGACCGCAACACCAATGCAAATAGCTAATGCAACCAACATATTAGTAAACCGCGGGCTCGATCATCCTCCGCACCTTGTACAAGTCGCTAAAAAAGAAAACGAAGTAACGCAAATTAATAATGATGAAAAGCCACCTGTAGTATTAAAGAACCCTCATCATTGGCAAATTGCGCTAGATGCGATGCACAACACCGTACACAAAGTCACAGGTACTGCTCATAAAGCATTTAAAGGGGCGAATTACGACCCAGCAGGGAAAACAGGTACTGCTCAGGTTGTGAGTATTGCTCAAGGTGAGCGTTACGACGCAAAGTCACTTAAAGAGCGCCAACGTGATAACGCTATCTATGTTGGTTTTGCACCCTATAACGATCCACAAATTGTGGTCTCTGTGGTGGTTGAAAACACCGGTGGTGGTAGTACAGTTGGTGCGCCTATTGCGCGTCAATTAATGGATTACTACTTCTCAGCGAACCCGATTCAAATAGCCCAAAGTGACGCGCCATGATCCCATTAAATAAAAAACGCTCAATTTGGCAGCGCCTACACCTCGATTTACCACTCCTTATCGCCCTTATGACGATGATGGTAGCCAGCCTAGCAATTGTTTACAGCGCTAGCGGCCAAGACTCGGCAATGATGATACGCCACGCAACACGTATGTTTGGCGCTATTCTAGGTATGTTTATACTCGCCCAGTTTTCGCCTAACACATTAAAGAGTATGGTTATTCCGCTCTACTGCGTGGGGCTTTTAATGCTGGTTGGGGTGTTGTTATTTGGGGTTAGTTCAAAAGGTGCACAGCGTTGGCTTGATTTAGGAGTGACCCGCTTCCAGCCGTCAGAGTTAATGAAAATAGCCGTGCCAATGATGGTTGCATGGTATATCGGGCGTAACCATTTACCGCCAAGAATCATTCATTTAATTATTGGCTTTGCGATTGTAATGGTGCCAACCATTTTAATTAAAGAACAACCCGACTTAGGTACCTCTATTTTGATTGCCAGTTCAGGGATATTTGTATTGTTTTTATCTGGGCTAAGTTGGCGTCTTATTGGCTTTTTATCTGCTACTGTTGGTTTGGCAGCATGGCCGTTTTGGCATTACGTGATGCTTGATTATCAAAAACAACGGGTACTGACCTTTTTAGATCCTGAAAGCGACCCGCTTGGCTCGGGTTACCACATTATTCAATCGAAAATTGCGATAGGTTCTGGCGGCATTGAAGGTAAAGGCTGGCTACAAGGCACCCAATCACAATTAGAGTTTTTACCTGAGCGTCATACCGATTTTATCTTTTCTGTACTGAGCGAAGAGTTTGGCCTGTTTGGGGTTTGTTTATTACTTTGTATGTACTTGTTTATTATTGGCCGTGGCTTATATATTGCGGTCAATGCGCAAGATGCGTTTGGTAAACTGCTTGCCGGCGCATTAACACTGACCTTCTTTGTTTATGTATTTGTAAATATTGGCATGGTTTCGGGCTTACTGCCTGTAGTAGGTGTTCCGTTACCTCTAATAAGCTATGGTGGCACCTCAATGGTGACCTTGATGGCCGGATTTGGCATTATCATGTCTATCGCCACCGATAAAAGGATGCTTTTAAAATAATGACACAGCGAGTCAATTACTTACTTATAGCGTTATTTTCTGTGCTGCTAGCAGCATGTAGCTCTTCATCTCAGCAAGGCCGTTATGCTATGGAGCATGATGCAGCCCCGCTTCGCAAACCAACCGAACTTGAAATGCAAGATGCCATAGTCACCCCGGTTGTTAAAAGCGCAAGCGCTAGTCGCCCTTACGAAGTCCGTGGTAAACGCTACACGCCGATGCTCGATGAAACTGGCTACTCTGAAGAAGGCATTGCTTCGTGGTATGGTCGAAAGTTTCACAATTATCACACCTCAAACGGCGAAGTGTACGATATGTTTGCGATGACAGCAGCTCATAAAACACTGCCGCTACCGAGCTTTGCCAGAGTAACAAATTTAGATAACGGAAAATCAGTAATTGTTCGTGTAAACGACCGTGGCCCATTTCATGATGACCGAATTATCGATTTATCTTATTCTGCGGCCTATAAATTAGGTTATTACCGACAAGGTACAGCCCGTGTTAAGGTTGAGGCTGTTACCCTTGCAAATTCTGCCCCTCGTTTAAGCTACATTCAGGTTGCAGCGGGAAGTACTCTTGCTAATGTTGAAGCGCTCGCGTTTCAACTTCGTCAGCAATATCATGTGCCAACAAACATTGTTGAAAAAGATGGAATCTATCGGTTACGTCTTGGTCCAATAAAAGATGCCGCAGAAGCACAAGCAGTTTTAGAAAAGCTAAAACAAAACCAATTTCAGAACGCGTTCTTGCTTTACAGTGAGTAAGACCTTTAGAATAGGTCAACGCAACATGTTTAACTTTAACCATTAATGAGTACGATGAAATCTATAAAATATAAAATCTTAAGTGGCGTTTGTGGCCTTGTTTGCACTGCTAGCGTATTTTCTGCAACAGCCCAAATTATCCCTGCCCCACCTCAAGTTAATGCGAAAGGTTATTTCTTGGTTGATTTCACCACAGGTAAAGTGATTGCCGAAGGCGAAGCAGATACAAAATTAGCACCGGCTAGTTTAACCAAAATGATGACCAGTTATGTAATTGGTACTGAAATCAAAGCAGGTAATATTGCACCAACTGATATGGTTACAGTCAGTGAAAAAGCCTGGGCAAAGAATTTTCCTGAATCATCAAAAATGTTTATCGAAGTAGGTAAGCAGATCAGCGTTGATGACCTTAACCACGGTATTATTATTCAATCAGGTAACGATGCCTGTGTAGCCATGGCTGAACACATTGCTGGTAGCGAAAGCGCATTTGCTGATTTAATGAATGCCCACGCTGAAAAACTTGGCATGACTAACAGTCATTTCGTGAATAGCCATGGTTTAGATACTAACGAACACTTCACGACACCACGTGATATGGCAACTTTAGGTGCTGCACTTATTCGCGATGTACCAGATGAGTACGAAGTATACGCGAAAAAATCATTCACTTTTAACGGCATCAAGCAATACAACCGTAACTCATTGTTATGGGATGAAAGCATGAACGTTGACGGTATTAAAACTGGCCATACGTCAGAAGCGGGTTATAGCTTAGTAACTTCTGCAACTAAAGATGACATGCGTTTAATCGCGGTAGTAATGGGCACTGAAAGCGAACGTGCTCGTAAAGTTGAAAGCAAAAAACTATTGAACTACGGTTTCCGCTTTTTCGAAACAATCACGCCATATAAAGCAGGCGACAGCTTTGCTGAGCAACGTATTTGGATGGGTAACAAAGAAAACGTATCGTTAGGTATCTTAGAAGACACACCTATTACGATTCCACGTGGTCAGCGTAAAAACTTAAAAGCGAACTTCGAACTTGATAAAACATTAGAAGCACCGCTTGCTAAAGGTACTAAAGTAGGCACGCTATTCTTACAGCTTGAAGGTGAAGAAATTGCACAATATCCACTAGTTACACTAGAAGAAGTGGAAGAAGGCAGCTTCTTTAGCAAGATCTACGATTACCTACGTTTACAAATTCAGTAATCTGGTCATAAAGTTTATAAACGCCTTGCACCGCAAGGCGTTTTTTTTTGTCTGAAAAATGATAGAATGCGCCCCATATCAGTCGCGCTGGGTCGAGTGCGTCGTAATCTAAGTTTGCTTAACGCCAAGAAATGGCAGAGAACACCTCTATTAAGCACACTCACTGTTTGAGGAGTCACCGTCGTGGTTCAACCTGTAAAAAATACTAAGTTTGACGAGTATTTAGATTTCCCATGCCCATTCACATTTAAAATCATGGGCTTAGCTAACGTAAATCTAACAGATCAGATCCTAGAAAAGCTGCAACCAATTGCACCTGGCGATTATGCGCCAAAGGTAAAACCAAGCAGCAAAGGTAATTACGAATCTGTAACGCTTGTAGCAACGGTTACAAGTAAAGAGCACATTGAAGAAATTTATAACGTGATCAGCAACATCGATGACGTACGTCACATGCTATAGGCCGATTACGGAGTAAGTCGTGAGCGAAAGAGAATTAATCGTTCGTCAATTAGGTCGTCAGCGTTACATGCCAATTTGGCAAAAAATGCAATCTTTTACCGACACCCGTGATGAGCATACAGCAGATGAAATTTGGCTTGTAGAGCACGAGCCAGTATTTACGCAAGGCCAAGCAGGCAAAGCTGAGCACTTATTAAATACCGGTGATATCGAAGTGATCAAAGTGGATCGTGGTGGTCAAGTGACCTATCACGGACCAGGCCAACAAATGATGTATGTGCTATTCAACTTACGTCGTTTAAACATTGGTGTAAGGGAGCTAGTAACCTGGCTTGAAGAGTGCATTATTGATACGTTAAAAGACTACGACATTGATGCCTACGCGAAAGCGGACGCACCCGGTGTTTACGTTAACGACAGCAAAGTTGCCTCATTAGGCCTTCGCGTTCGCCGCGGTTGCTCTTTCCACGGTTTAGCACTAAATGTAAGTATGGATCTAAGTCCATTTTTACGTATTAATCCATGCGGCTATGCTGGCATGAACATGGTGCAAACAACCGATCTTAACGGTCCGCAAAACCTCGAGCAAGCAGGTGCAGGGCTTGTAAAACACATGATTAAAAAGCTTAATGCTACTGTGGTTAAGCACACTGAAGGGTTTGAAAACGAATGAATAAACCAGTCAAAATGGAACCAGGCGTAAAACTGCGTGATGCAGAAAAAATGGCTCTGATCCCAGTTAAAGTTTTACCGACTGAAAAAAACGAAATGCTGCGTAAGCCTGAGTGGCTAAAAATTCGCTTACCAAAATCAACTGAACGTATTGATGGTATTAAACAAGCGATGCGTAAACATGGTTTACACTCAGTGTGTGAAGAGGCATCATGCCCTAACCTATCTGAATGTTTCAACCATGGTACTGCGACTTTCATGATCTTAGGTGCTATTTGTACTCGTCGTTGTCCGTTCTGTGATGTTGCCCATGGCCGTCCATTAAAGCCAGACGCAGCTGAGCCAGAAAAGCTAGCGCTGACTATTAAAGACATGAAGCTAAGCTATGTTGTAATCACGTCAGTAGACCGTGATGATTTACGTGATGGTGGTGCACAGCACTTTGCTGACTGTATTCGTGAAATTCGTAAGCACAACCCAGAAATCACGATTGAAATTCTAGTACCTGATTTCCGTGGTCGTATGGACAGAGCCCTTGATATCTTAATCGAGACGCCGCCAGATGTATTTAACCACAACCTAGAAACAGCACCGCGTTTATACAAATTAGCGCGTCCAGGTGCTGACTATAAATGGTCACTTGAGTTGTTACGCCGCTTTAAAGAAGCACATCCAGAAGTGAAAACTAAATCTGGTTTGATGGTAGGTTTAGGTGAAGAAATTAGCGAAATCGAAGAAGTGTTACGTGACTTACGCGAGCATAACGTTGATATGCTAACAGTAGGTCAATACCTACAACCTTCTAAGCACCACTTACCGGTTAAACGCTATGTGCCGCCAGCAGAGTTTGATGCTTTAAAAGATTATGCAGACGAAATTGGCTTTACACATGCGGCCTGTGGTCCATTTGTTCGCTCAAGCTACCATGCTGACCAACAAGCAGCTGGTAAAGAAGTGAAGTAATACTTTTACAATTATTTAAAAGCCCGCATTAAGCGGGCTTTTTTAATTTCCAAAATATCAGCGCCCATAACGCGCTAAGAACATTTTTACAGTTTCGCTTATTACTTTGTTATCGGAGTCGCCTTCTTGGCGCTCAAAGCCATACAGCAACGGATAAAAGATCAGCGACTTTAACTGATACACAAACTGTTTTGCTGCAAACTCAACATCATCAATCGTTAAAACTTGTGCTTGCACACCTGCTTCTAAAAACGCCACCAGATCTTGCATACAGCCCATGTTATTACTGGCTAATGATTTTGCTAAATCAGGCTGCTGTAACATCTGCATAAAAGCGACTTTCGCTACTTTTAAAAACTCTTCAGAGGTCAAAAGCGCCACTTCTTGTTCAGCAATGCGTGTTAACTGCTGTGCAATTGGCACAGCAGCATCAAATACAACCGCTTGCTCTTGGCGGACTTTTTCAAACATAAACACTAGAATGGCTTGAAACAACACATCTTTATTTTCAAAGTGATTATATACGGTACGCTTTGAGGCACCCGCTAAGCTTGCAACCTGATCCATACTGGTATGCTCAACACCTTGCTGAAAAAACAATGTCTCAGCTGCATTCAAAATATCTAATCGTTTTCTCTGTGATAATTTCATGGACCCCTCCGATAAGGGTTACTAGTGTAACGCAAAAATAAAAAATGCACTAGATAGTTTACTTTTATAACAAACCATGAAAAACTACACCGTGTAGTTTACTTATGGTGACGATATGAAATTTCTAAAATGGCTCGCAATCGCCACTCTATGCATCGTGATAGGGGTGTTTATTATGAATAATCAATTAGCCG
The DNA here is from genome assembly GCF_014349195.1 of Pseudoalteromonas sp. BZK2. Taxonomy (NCBI): domain Bacteria; kingdom Pseudomonadati; phylum Pseudomonadota; class Gammaproteobacteria; order Alteromonadales; family Pseudoalteromonadaceae; genus Pseudoalteromonas; species Pseudoalteromonas sp. BZK2. Next base: position 24,213 of record NZ_JACSOG010000011.1, read on the forward strand.
CTGAAGGCGTGAGTGATAACAGCCACTCTGCGCAATTATCTGATGGCAAGTTCCACAATACTGTTGAGGTAGAAAGACCCGGCTTTAAGAAAACGCTAGGTATCTTCAAACGCTTTATTACAGAAAAGAAAATTGATGCAGAGCCAAAAGGTGAACTGCCTATGCATTCTGTTTCTCATGCACAGCTTGAGCGTTTATCTAATGACACAGTGCATTTTGTGAAATTAGGTCACTCCTCTATTTTAGCGAAAGTGTATGGCGAATACTGGCTATTTGATCCGGTATTTTCAGAACGCGCTTCGCCTTTTTCATTCATGGGGCCAAAGCGCTTTCAGCCAACACCTATCAGCATTAAAGAGCTACCAAACATTGCTAAAGTGTTTATTTCACACAACCATTATGATCACTTAGATAAATCAGCAATTAAACAGCTTGTTGATAAAACAGATTCTTTTTATGTGCCATTAGGAGTCGAAAACGACCTGAAAAAATGGGGCGTTGATGAACAAAAAGTGCATAGTTTTGATTGGTGGCAAGAGCAAAATATGGCTAATAGCCAAATTGTATTTACACCAACCCAGCACTTCTCTGGCCGAGGTTTAACAGACGGCAATAAAACCCTTTGGGGCTCTTGGGCTATTAAAGTAAATGACAAGCGCTTTTATTTTAGCGGTGACTCTGGCTATTTTGCTGGCTTTAAAGAAATTGGTAATCGTTATGGGCCATTTGATATCACTTTTATTGAAACCGGTGCTTACGACAAAGATTGGGCTGACATTCACATGACACCAGAACAATCAGTACAAGCTCACCTCGATTTACAAGGTGATGTGATGGTGCCAGTGCATAATGGAACATTCGATCTGGCCTTTCATGCTTGGTATGACCCACTTAAACGTGTCGCTAAAAAAGCAGGACAAGAGCAAGTATCACTGAGTACTCCGCTAGTTGGAGAGGTATTTAAAATTCAAGATACGGCGATTGATAAAGCGTGGTGGTAAAATTGACAGGATGAAAGGTGCATTATTATCCTTTCATCCTGAATAATTAGTTATTTGTAGACTCTTTCTGGACAGCCCCCCTTCGCGTCCCATATAGTGAAACCCTGTGCAATCAACCAGAAAAACTATGACAACTCACCTTAAATATGCAAGCTTGGCACTTGCAATCGGTTTATTTGGCTGCTCTGAGCAACCAACAACAAACACTGATGAACCAAGTGCTGAAAGCAATGCAGCCGTAAACATTGCCAATGTACGCTCACATATTAAAACCCTCGCCTCTGATGAATTCTTAGGCCGCGGCCCTTTAACTGAAGGCGAAACACTGACCATTAACTATTTAGCCGATGAATATAAAAAACTCGGCTTAAGCGGAAGTTTTAATGGCGAGTATTTACAGCCAGTTACTATGGCAAAACTCACTCCAGATCAAAACATGACCTTACAAGTGGGTGATTTAAGCTTTAATGCTGGCAGTGATTTTACCGCCCGTACCCAACAAATTAACCCTGAAATCAACATTGATGGCTCTGATGTTGTGTTTGTTGGCTATGGTATTAATGCACCTGAATATAATTGGGATGACTTTGCAGATATTGATGTAAAAGACAAAACAATTATCGTGCTTGTTAATGATCCTGGTTTTGCCACGCAAGACGACACGCTTTTCACCGGTAATGCTATGACCTACTACGGTCGTTGGACTTACAAATATGAAGAAGGTGCTCGCCAAGGTGCAAAAGCAGTATTTATCGTTCACGAAACTGCTCCTGCCGCATACCCTTGGGGCGTTGTAGAAAGCTCGAACACGGGTAGCAAATATACCTTAATCGACCAAGATAAAAATGCTTCTGACATCCCTGTAATGGGTTGGATTGATGAGCAAGCGGCAAATGAAATTTTTGCTCAAGCAGGCCTTGATTATCAAACTGAAAAAGCCAACGCACTAAAAGCTGACTTTAAACCTGTCGACTTAAAAGCGAAAGCAGCGCTGACACTGAAAAGTGATATCTCTCAAGCGCAATCGCATAATGTTGTTGCAACGCTTAAAGGTAGCGAAACTCCTGATGAGTACATTGTAATTGGTGCGCACTGGGATCACTTTGGCACCAAGCAAACTGATGACGGCGTGAAAATCTACAATGGTGCTGTTGATAACGCATCAGGTAGCGCAGCAACGGTTGAAATAGCCCGTATTCTTACTGAAATGCATAAGAAAAAACCATTTAAACGCTCTATTATCTTTGCCAACTTTACGGCTGAAGAAACAGGGCTTATTGGCTCAGAGCAATTCGCTACTGGCGAGATTGTAACAACCAAGCAAATGGTCGCGCTGCTTAATATTGATGGTATGAACGTGCTAGACGGTGTTGACTACATATTACAATACGGTAAAGGCATGTCTGAAATGGAAGACTACCTTGCAGATGCAGCGAAAGCACAAGGTCGTCATGTAAAAATGGACCCGCGTCCTCAAAATGGTTTGTTCTTCCGCTCTGATCACTTCTCTCTGGCTAAACAAGGGGTTCCTAGCTTACTATTTATGAGTTTAGGTGATACAGATCCTGATTACATCGCGCACAAATATCATAAAGAAGCTGACGACTATTCAGCAGATTGGTCTATGGGCGGTGTTGAGCAAGATATTGAACTGATTGTTGATATTGCCGCCAAACTTGCTGATAACGGCGATTGGCCTAAGTGGAAAGCCGAGTCTGACTTCAAAGCTCGTCGCTTACAAGACAAGCAATAACCTTCGCTTAGATACAAAAAACCGAGCTAGTTGCTCGGTTTTTTATTGTCAGTTTTACTTATTACTCGTTAATTTTAGCCTTAAGTGATTGTGCTTCTTCTTGCACTTCCTCAGGGCCATTGGCAATAACATCTTCAATGGCTTGGAGCGCTGCATCAAAGTCGTCTATTTCGATATATGCTCGCGCTAAATCCAGTTTTGCTGAGTAACCACCACTTTCGGCATCAACATCAGTTGGGTTATCACCCGCTAGTAAGTCATTAAAATCACTCAGTCCTACATCCATATCAACCTCATCATAAGGTTCGTGGTCGAGTGCTTCATCGTCACTTTGTTCAAGTAATGAATCGATATCTACAAACTCATCCGTTGAAGTAGTTTGTTGCTCCTCGGCATCTAATGCCTGTACTTCAGGTTCAACTGGCTGTTCGCTTTCACCCTGTAAGTCTTCATTTAATAGTGCATTAAAATCAACGTCGAATTCACTTGCATCAGCAATATCAGCTTCATCTGGCTCTGCTAGTTCATTTAACAGTGCATCAAAGTCTGTTTGAGTAAGGTCAGCCATAAAATCATCATCGATTTCATCGTCTGACAGCTCACTTAAATCAGCCTCGTCAGCTAAATTAGACTCGATATCAGCTAATGTTTGCTCAGCTTCTACGGCATCATCAAGTTCAATATCGTCCAATTCGAATTCAGGGAACTCTTCTAATTCGTCTTGGCTATCAGCCACCTCATCGTCAATTGGCGCTTCGCTCGTTAACTCTGTTGTGCCTTCACTCTGTGATTGATCCGATAAGTCGTCCTCAGGATCAAGAACATCATCTTCTGTAAATTCATTATCAAGCAAGATCTCATCATCAAAATCATCGTCTAGCTGATCAAGCTCATTACCCGTTGCTAATGAATTAGCAAGGTCTTGCTCTGCCTGACTTAGCTGTAATGGTGCATCTTCATCTAACTCACCAGAAGTGTCTTCATCAGATTCATCCAATTCAAAACCGGCTTCATCTAGCTCAAGCTCTGGATACTCTTCCAACTCTTGGCTAGGAGTCACGGTATCTTGCTGTAATGGCTCTTCGTCGGCGGTTAAATCAAATTCATCAGTTAGGTCTTCATCTGCTAGCGGATCATCGCCTAAATCAATTTCAACTTCTTCTATGTCTTGCTCTGGTTCATCTATTGACCAGTCTGGTGCTTCGACATAGTCATCTTCTTCACCAATTTCATTTAATAACTCATCAACACTTTTCAGTGACGGATCATCAAACTCGTCAAGGCTATCATCTTCATCTAATAGCTCATCGCTATCTTCATTAAACTCTTGATTAAGCGCTTCATCGATATCAACTTCGTCACTATCATCCGTATCATCAACCAACTCTGATGCAATCGATTCAACATTCATGTCATCAACCGCTTGATCAGCATCGGCTAAATCTTCTAGCGACTCTTGTAGATTCTCATCATGCTCCGCACTGTCACTCTGTTCATGACTTAAATATGAGATCTGCGCTTCAGTGTCTTGCTTCAGCTCATTTGTTTGCTGAATAAGCTCTTCAAGCTCATCATCAACGTCAGAGTCCTGCTCATCACTAGCATCTTCATCAAGTAATGAGTCGATGTCATCGACATCTAAATCATGATCAAGCTCATCTTCGTCAATTAAGTCGTCTACACTAGGTTCTTCAATTGACTCTTCAACCAACTCTTCAGATTCAGGCTCTTCTTGAGCTTCATCTAATAGTGAGTCGATGTCATCGACATCTAGGGCATCATCAAGCTCATCTTCATCGATTAAATCCTCTGCACTTGGTTCTTCTACAAGCTCTTCAGGCTCTTGCTCTAATTGTGCCTCATCTAGCAATGAATCAATGTCATCAACATCTAGTTCGTCATCAAGCTCGTCTTCGTCGATTAAATCCTCTGCACTAGGTTCTTCTACAAGCTCTTCAGGCTGCTCTTCAACAAGTTCCGCTTCAGGCTCTGACTCTGTCTGAGCTTCATCTAATAATGAATCAATGTCATGAACATCGAAGGCATCATCAAGCTCGTCTTCGTCGATTAAATCGTCTGCGCTAGGCTCTTCAACAAGCTCTTCAGGCTCTGACTCTGTCTGAGCTTCATCTAATAATGAATCAATGTCATCGACATCTAAATCATCATCGAGCTCGTCTTCGTCGATTAAGTCATCTGCGCTTGGTTCTTCTACAAGCTCTTCTGGCTGCTCCTCAACAAGCTCTGCTTCAGGCTCTGCTTGTGTCTCATCTAGTAATGAATCAATGTCATCAACATCGAAGGCATCATTAAGCTCATCTTCGTCGATTAAATCGTCTGCGCTAGGTTCTTCTACAAGCTCTTCAGGCTGCTCCTCAACAAGCTCCGCTTGAGGCTCTTGCTCTGCTTGTGCTTCATCTAGTAATGAATCAATGTCATCGACATCTAAATCATCATCAAGCTCATCTTCATCGATTAAATCGTCTGCGCTAGGTTCTTCTGCTGGCGCTTCTTCTTGAACTTCATCTAATAGTGAGTCAATGTCATCAACATCTAGCGCATCATCAAGATCATCGTTTTCTAATGCATCGTTAGCTTCAGCGGCTGGCTCTTCTGTTTGTGCTTCATCGATTAAGCTGTCGATATCGAAATCATCTTCATCGATGAGTTCATCCGCGCTTGGTTCTTCGGCTGGCGCTTCTTCTTGAGCTTCATCTAATAGCGAGTCAATGTCATCAACATCCAGCGCATCATCAAGCTCGTCGTTTTCTAATGCATCGTTAGCTTCGGCTGCTGGCTCGTCTGTTTGCGCTTCATCAATTAAGCTGTCGATATCGAAATCATCTTCATCGATTAGTTCTGCTTCTACGTTAGTTGTTGAGGCATCATTATTTTCATCGAGTAAGTCATCAATATCGTCTAGGTTTACGTCTTGATTAGAATCCGTGTTGTTTTGCTCATCAATTAAGCTATCAATGTCAAAATCATCTTCAGCGTCATCTTCTGCGAGCTCTTCACTAAGCGCTGCCATTTCATCATTAGCGTTATCTAACGAGTCACCTTCATCAGTATCAAATAGGTCATCAATGTCATCAGCACTTAAAATATCACCCGATGAATCTGCTGGAGACTGTTCACTATCTAGGTCTATTTCATCACCTAAACTGTCGTCATCGGTTTGATCGAAATCTTGCTGTAAAAATGCATCTAAATCATTATCGTCAGCGCTATTAGATGAATCATCGCTAAACTCAATATCATCACTTAAAAGCCCTTCTAGCTCATCTTGATTTAAAACACTGTCATCTTCATCGAAACTATCATCAATGCTGTCGTCAAAAATGATGTCATCATCTGGCAGCATGTCTTGGTCTAAGTCGTCATCTAAACGCACACTCAAGTCATCATTGTCTTCGACTGGATCAGGAACTAGTGGATCAGTTTCTATGATTGGTTCTAAATCATCATCAGGATTATAACTTGGGCTTTGAGGTAAAAATTCATCGTCATCGCTGGCATCTGTATCATCATTGGCGCTGTTGCGTTTTTTCAAAAACATCACAACGGCAGCAATGATCAGTAATGCCGGAATAAACATTAATGCACCGAGAACAAATGGGTTGCTCAGTAAACTCGAAAAACTAAACCCACTGTCCTCTTCAATCTTTTTTGCTCTTTGCTGCTCTATGATTTCATTTTGTTTAGTGATCAGTTCTTTCAGCTGCTTTTGAATTTCACTGTCTTGACCAAGCTGATCGCGAACGGTTTCAAGCTCTTTAGAAATACCACTCAGTTGTTTTTTGAGTTTGTTGTTCTCAGCTAAGATTTCTTCAACATTTTCAACCGACGATTTAAACTGCTTTTGAAGCTCGACTAGCTGCGTACCCTGCTCAGTTTTAATGGTGTTGATTTCTTGCTTAAGCTCTTGCTTTGCTTCGTCTACATCAACTTTACGGGCTTGGGTTACTTTCTTTTGCGATTCATTAATTTCAGCAGTAGTCAGGGTGCCGTTTTTCTTTTTCTCCCATAGCTCATCATCTTGTTCAGAACGTGCTTTTGCTAACGTTGGATTCACCGCGCGCATTTCAGCAATGGTTGGGATTTTTAGGTATGCGCCATCGCGCATATGGTTAAGGTTTTGGTCTAAAAATGACGATGGGTTTTTGTCATACAGAGCTTGCATGACCTGATAAATACTTACAGAGTTGTCAGGGCGAATTTTAGCGGCAATGCGCCACAGTGTATCGGTCGGCTTGATCGGACCAATTGAGCGCCCCTGCGCACCATAATCGACACCTTTAGGGCCTTTAAGTGTGGTGCCTTCATCAGAGTATGTCGGTGTTACCACCAATGCAGACGCTAATATGAAGAGTGTTGCTAAACCGCGCATGCTGATCCTTTATGTTTTAAATGTTAACGCAGCAACCCTGGTTGCTTAAACATCAAGTAATTCTTGCAGAATTGATTCTTAATTATGTTTTCTTGCAAGCTCTATTCCAGCTGCAAACTATAACTTAGTTGCCTTGCAATATCTATTGCAACACCTTGATAGTAAATAGCTTAAATATTAGCGGCTGAGAGACTTTTTTATTGTTATCGTTAAGTTTATACGCTTTTACAACGTATGCGGCAATAATTTGGCAGTGAATTCACAAAAAAAGCGGCAAATTGCCGCTTTCTGTCAAATTTAGCTCAGCCTAAATCATCAGATTTATAAATAATTTGCGATAAGCTCTTCAGCAATCTGCACACTATTTGTTGCTGCACCTTTGCGCGTATTATCACTTACAACCCACATATTTAAACCATGTGGATGCGAAATATCAGCACGTAAACGCCCTACGTATACTGTATCGTTACCACTTGCATCAGACACAGCTGTTGGGTAATCCGCTAAATCTTCAATAAACTCAACACCTGGTGCATCGTTTAATAGCTGCTTCACATGTTCGATATCTACTGGCATACGCGTTTCAATATTGATCGCTTCACTGTGACCAAAGAACACGGGAACACGAACACAGGTCGGGTTAACCACAACACTGTTATCACCTAAGATCTTTTGTGTTTCGTTAACCATTTTCATTTCTTCGCGGGTATAACCGTTATCTTCAAAACTGTCTATTTGTGGGATCACGTTAAAAGCAATTTGTTTAGGGAAAACGGCATTATCCATCGGACGCGCATTCATTAAGTTTGCTGTTTGCTTGGCTAGTTCATCAACGGCTTCTTTACCCGCCCCCGATACAGCTTGATAAGTTGATACGTTAATGCGGTCAATGCCATAAGCATCATAAATTGGTTTTAACGCCACCAGCATTTGAATCGTTGAGCAGTTAGGGTTTGCAATGATGTTGCGATTTCTGAAATCCGCTAAGCTTGATGCATTCACTTCAGGAATAATGAGTGGCACATCGTAGTCATTACGAAAGTGTGAGGTATTATCAATTACCACACAGCCTGCGTCCGCCGCAATCGGTGCATATTTTTCAGAAACACTACCGCCGGCTGAAAATAAACCAATGTGAGCTTGGCTAAAATCAAACTCTTCAACATCGATTACTTCAATGCTCTCACCGCGAAATTGAATTTCTTCACCAGCACTACGGCTGCTTGCGAGTAAAAATAATTGGTCTACCGGAAACTTACGATCTTCTAAAGTTTCGATAATCTGACGACCCACTAAACCTGTGGCACCTAATACGGCTACATTAAATTTTTGCGACATGTGTTTTCCTCTTTTGAATAAAGCAAATGGCTTTATTCGTTAATTCTAAATCCCAGTGCAGCTAATGCGCCTTCACATGCACTGTTGGCAGCCACCGACAAAGTACTAAACTCGCGTCGTGGCGGGTAATTCTTGCGTAAACTATCAAAGCCTTCGCTTGCTAATTTACTTCGTAAAATGCCATCGTCGCGACGCACATCATAAATTAAGTGCACTAAGCGACCTATATCATCTAGGTTAAAGGTTTCACCTAGCGTGACAGAGTGGCTAATTGGTTCTGGCAAAAAATCGTCCAGAGACTTAAGCGCTGCGATGCCTTCAAGCTCACATACCTGCTGATACAGCATTTGTGTACCGCGGGCTTTGCCTTCAAGTGTATGCCCTGCAATATGCACACTGGCATAACGTACATAATCAAGCAGAGGTGTCAGTATATTGGGTTCGTTTTCCCAAACATCAAGCACACAATCTAATTTTGCGCCTTGCTCAAACAATGCTAGTAATGCTTGGTTATCAATCACATCACCACGGCTTGCATTGATAATCGTCATACCCGGCTTAAGTGCTTTTAAGCGTGTTTCGTCTAGCATGTGCAAGGTTTTATGCGGACCTTGTTTAACCAATGGCACGTGAAAAGTCACAATATCGGCTTGGGCTAGTAATGTGTCTAACTCAATATGCTCTGCAAGCTCACCGGCTTCATGTTTTGGTGGATCACATACCAATACATTCATACCAAGCAGGCTAAGCTTATCACGTAAACAGCTACCTATACTGCCAACCCCCACTATGCCTATGGTTTTACCTTGTAATGAACTGGCATTTTCTTGGCTCAAGGCATACAAGCAGCTAATAACATATTCAGCAACCGCCACGGCATTACAACCTGGTGCGCTGCTAAATGCGATATTTCGCTCAGCAAGTAACTCGGTATCAATGTGATCAACACCTATGGTTGCTGTGCCCACAAATTTTAATTTATCTGCTTGAGTGAGTAAGGCTTTATCTACATTGGTAACAGAGCGGGTTAACAAGATATCGACCCCGACTAGCTGCTCGGGTTGGAGATTACGGCCATCAAATCGCTCAACATCACCAAAATCGGCAAAGTACTGCTCAACCAATGGCATATTTTGATCTGCAAGAATTTTCATTTGTGTGTCCGAGAGGCAGAAAGTGGCGCTATTGTAGCGAATTTATCAGTATTCGGATAGGTAACAACTAAGACGATTTTGGGGTTATTTATAACAAATGAAAAAGCCGAGCTATTGCTCGGCTTTAAGCAAATACTGGAGAGGTTTAACCTTTATATTTGCTCATTACTAATGTGGCGTTAGTGCCACCGAAACCGAAGCTGTTAGACATAACTGTATTTAGTTCAACGTCTTTACGCTCAGTTACAATATTTAGACCTGCAGCTTGCTCATCTAGTTCATCAATGTTGATAGATGGAGCAACAAAGTTATGCTCAAGCATTAATAGCGAGAAGATTGCTTCATGAACGCCTGCTGCACCTAGAGCGTGACCTGTCATCGCTTTGGTTGCACTGATCATTGGCGAGTTACCACCAAATACTTCTTGAATAGCGCCAAGCTCTTTCACATCACCAACAGGTGTTGAAGTACCGTGAGTATTTAAGTAATCAATACCGCCTTCAAGATCTTGCATTGCTTGCTTCATACAACGTACAGCGCCTTCACCTGATGGAGCTACCATGTCGTAGCCGTCAGACGTTGCACCGTAACCAGTGATTTCTGCATAAATGTGCGCGCCACGAGCCAGTGCATGCTCAAGTTCTTCAACAACAACGATACCGCCACCACCAGAGATAACGAAACCGTCACGGTTTGCATCGTATGTACGTGATGCTTTCTCTGGTGTTTCATTGTACTTAGTAGACAATGCACCCATTGCATCGAATTCCATTGCTAGCGTCCAGTGAAGCTCTTCACCACCACCTGCAAAGATTACGTCTTGCTTGCCTAATTGAATTTGCTCAACCGCGTGACCGATACAGTGTGCAGATGTCGCACATGCAGAGCTTAGTGAGTAGTTAACACCTTTAATTTTAAATGGTGTTGCAAGACACGCCGAAGTCGTACTCGCCATAGTACGTGGTACCATGTAAGGACCAACACGTTTTACGCCTTTTTCACGTAAAATGTCAGCCGCTTCAACTTGCCATTTAGATGAACCACCACCTGAACCCACTAATAAACCAGTGCGCTCGTTTGAAACTTGATCTTCACTAAGGCCAGCATCTGCAATCGCTTGTGACATTGAGATATAAGCGTATGCAGCAGCATCGCCCATAAAGCGCATTGCTTTACGATCAACAAACTCTTTAACATCAATATCGATTTTGCCAGATACGTTACTACGTAGGTTGTAGTCAGCAAACTCTTGGTTGAACGCGATACCACTACGGCCTTGTTTTAATGATTCTAATACTTCTTCTTTGTTGTTACCGATGCTTGAAACAACACCGATGCCCGTAATAACGGCTCTTCTCATGGGTAATTACCTTAGCTCTATACTAAATTGTGTTCTATTTTACGCTGAAATTACTTTCGAAGTGGTCAGCTTTCTAGCGTACACATGTACTCTGAATGTCTAGCTTATAAATAACGCCAGACTATTTCAAAGAAAACACGTAAAATAATGAAAAAAGTTTGTAGTTAATTAGTTAAACCATGATCAAAAACGCACATATTCATTTTAATCACCTTGGTACCCCTGTCGCCGATCAGTTTGACGATGTTTATTTCTCTAATGACGATGGCTTAGCCGAATCACATTATGTGTTTTATCAACAAAACCATATCCCGCAACGATTACAAAATCATGACCGTAACCACTTTGCGATTGCTGAAACAGGCTTTGGTACCGGGCTTAACTTTTTAAATACCTGGCAGCACTTTGCTGCTCATCTTGATAGGCAGCATGCAGAGCAAGAAGTTCAAAATCAACCCGACCATAGTGGTAAAAAGAGTGTTACCCGCTTGCACTTTATCTCTTTTGAAAAGTTCCCTATTAAGCGTGATGACCTTGCTCAAGCACTCAAAGCCTGGCCTAGTTTAAAAGATTATAGTGAGCAACTAATTGCTCAATATCCTATTAATTTGGCCGGCTGTCATCGCCTTGAATTTGCGGGCGGCAAACTAATACTCGACCTTTACTTTGGTGACGTGCAAGACAGCATTGACGCCATGAGCTACCCAAGCGAAGGAGTTGTCGATGCGTGGTATTTAGACGGCTTTGCACCAAGTAAAAACCCAGATATGTGGCAACAGAGTTTGTTCAACAAGATGCGTGCTATCTCAAGAGCAAATGCCACACTCGCTACTTTCACTGCCGCAGGCTTTGTCAGAAGAGGACTCATCGAAGCTGGCTTTAGCATGAGTAAAGCTAAAGGCTATGGTAAAAAGCGCGAAATGCTGATTGGCGAGCTCACTGAGCCTAATGAGCAACAATCAGGGCCTGCCTATTTTGCTCATCAGCAAAGTGAAGTGAGTAATGTGGCTGTTATTGGCGGTGGTATTGCCAGTAGCAGTGTACTGTATTCACTGGCAAAAAGAGGCCTAAAAGCCACGCTTTTTTGCCAAGATGAAGCGCTTGCCATGGGCGCTTCTCACAATGTACAAGGGGCTGTGTATCCGCATTTACAAGCGAAAAATTCACCACACAGTGAAATGTTCGCCCATAGTTTTTTATATGCGATGCGTCTATACCAACAATTACTTGATGATGGTTTTGACTACCCTCACCAGTGGTGTGGTGTATTACAGCACGCGGTTAAACAAGGCCTAGCTGATAAACATCAAAACCTTGCCGATAAAGAACTTTGGCCAGCAGAATTAATGCGCAATGTAAGCGCCGAAGAAGGCGACGAAATTGCCGGTGTAGAAACGGGCTACTCAGGTGTATTCTTTGCAAAAGGCGGCTGGGTAAATCCACCAGCCCTAGTCACAGCATTATTTAATGCGGCAAATTCGTTAACTGCCACTACCAATAATAAAATGGACAGTCACTTTAATTGCCATATTGAAAAGCTCGAAAAAACCGCTGATGGCTGGTTACTACACAGCAAAGAGCAAACTTTCGGGCCATTTAGTGATGTGATTAATTGTGCAGGTGAACACAGTGACCAGTTTAGCCAAACTCAAGCGCTACCTGTTGTAGGTGTGCGCGGCCAAGTCTCGCATGTGCAAGCAAGCGAGCAGTCAAAACGCCTAAAGACCGTGCTTTGCCACAAAGGCTATTTTACTCCTGAATATCAGGGCCATCATTGCATGGGTGCAACCTTTGAAAAAAACTCAAAAAGCCGTGAAGTTAAAGAGCAAGACAACCACACTAATCGCGAACAACTATTAAACTTTTACCCCAACTGCGGGTTTGCCAATAGCTTAGGTGAAATAACAGCCGCGAAAGCAGCTGTAAGGTGCACCTTCATTGACCATTTACCTATGGCAGGTGAATGGGCTGAACAAAGTGATTATGTAAGCGCGTTTGCTAATTTAAGATTGGGTAAACGTTATCAGTACCAAACGTTAACGAAACCTCAGCAAGGCTTGCATGTGCTCACTGGCTTTGGTGCAAGAGGCCTGTGCAGTGCCCCCCTTTGTGCTGAACATTTAATTGCTTGTTTAAACAATGAGCCAAGACCATTTAGCGAACGTGTGAGTCAGGCTATTCACCCCGCCCGCTTTATTGTTCGCGACCTAATTCGTAATAAAATTTAAAGGGGCTAAAAAGCCCCTTTTGATTGTTAATTACTTAATCGCTCAACTAGCTCTACGCGTCGGTTTAGCTGACGACCCAAATCATTTTTATTATTGGCAGCTGGCGCGTAAGGGCCTACACCATAACCAATTAAACGCGACTCTTTAATGCCGTATTGACTCACGAGCGCTTTAACAACTGCTTTAGCTCTCTTAGATGACAGCCCTAAATTATATTCTGGACTTCCTTTATCATCTGTATGGCCAACAACGTACAAGTTTAAGCTGTTATTTTTATTTAAAACATCCGCAATCACTTTTAATGACTCGGCTGATTCTGGCTTAATGTCTGATTTATCATGATCAAAGTAAATGCCATAAATGGCTGCTTTACCTTTTTGCTCTAGTTGCTTTAACACTTGGTCCGGATTGGTTTTAACTAAATCGCCTTGTAAAGGCTCCGTTCGAATTATAACAAGCTGCACTCGCGTAGTGCCTTGGTAATTCCCAACAAAAAATGCGACATAGGTTGTTTGATTTTCTGTGGTGCTTTTCATTAACTGATAGCGCGGCTGGCGATAATAGTTATAAACTTGTTTTACCGACAAGTGATCACCAAGTGCTTGTATTGCCTTACGGTCGTCACCACATGCTTGACGCTCGCAACTAAATACCGTTTCAAAGCCTTCTTTTGTTAAGGCAGACACATAGTTATGAAAAATCTTAAGGGTTGATACTTTTCTAATTTCATAAGTAATACGAGTGATATCGCCTGTCACATCTTCAGCAGGTAGCGCTTTGTTTTTACGGTTAAATATTCCTGTTGGTAGTGAAAATTCTTCGTAATCAATTTGCTCGTAGTCTTCAATAAAACTACCAGGATAACGGCTAAGTAATGGATGATCGCTTGAGCCTCTAATATCGTCTTTAGGTGCTTTGGTAACTGGATTTGTTTGCTGTTTTGCAAAAGCAGCTGTATTGGCTTTTATCAGACCTGTTTCAAGCTCTTTAATCTCAATTGAGCTACTCATAACACGCGTTTTACTGTTGTACTGGCCAACAAATAACGACACGGCAAACTCAGGCTTTTCACCTTTAGTAGCAAGAAGATAATATGGCTTACGATGATAATTATAGAGCTGAAAGTAACCGACTTCCTCTGCAAAATCACTGCTGTCACCGCAAGCGTCTAACTGACAAGAATAAACAATATTAAAACCATCGGTGAGTAAAGCTTGTTTATAGTTTTCAAATACTTTGAGAGTGGCAACATTGTTTATTTCGTACAATGTGTGGTTTACATCGCCAATAAAGTCTGTGTAACTAAATCGCTCTGACGACTTTTTACTGTCATCAAACTGGCTCATTAATTGTGTCTGTTCGCCACTGAGTTTAACCGACTTTTCAACCTCACTATTTGGATAAGGCGATAGCCATTGATTGGCATATACCGCATTGCAAAATGCTAATGTTACCACCACCAAAAGATTAAAATATATTTTCACTTCAAGTCCTTTTAATTGAATTTGTACCTAATTTCATACTATGCCAAATAATACTTTTTTATTCAAAGTTTGCTTGTACCCCTTTAAAAATAAATCCACACCCCAAGGTCTTTAGTTACACAGCAATTAGAAGGAGTTTGATATGAAAACCTTAATCATTGGCGCAACGGGCCAAATAGGTAAAATGACCACCGAAAAAATGCTGGCAAGTGGCCATGACGTAGTGGCTCTGGTTAGAGACAAAAGCAAACTGACTGCGCTTGAAAGTAATCATTTAACGATTGTAGAGCAAGACCTCGAAAACGATTTTAGTCGTGCCTTCGAAGGGGTTGAGCAAGTGATTTTTAGCGCGGGATCCGGCGGCGCTACGGGTGCTGATAAAACCTTACTGATAGATTTATGGGCCGCAGTTAAAGCGATTAATTATGCGGTAGATGCCAAGGTTAAGCACTTTATAATGGTGAGCTCAATCGGTGCTGATGCGCCTGATAATATTGAAAGCAGTATCAAACCGTATTTAGTTGCAAAGCACATGGCTGACCAACATTTAATCAATAGCGAATTAAATTACAGCATTGTCAGACCTGGCACGCTATTAAATGATGCAGCCACGGGATTATTAACCACCATGCGCCCTGCAACCCGCCAAGATGCGGTAATCAATCGTGAAGATGTAGCAGATACCCTGCTATACCTCGCTGAACATACACCGCAAAAACCACAAGTGTTTGAATTATTTAATGGTGATAAGTCAATCGACAGCCTACTAAGTGATTGAATACGTATGCATAAGAAATAAGATTGAGAAAGCGCGTAAAGCACTTTAGTTTATTGTTTACATAATAATAACAAAGGTGCTTTATGCGTCATTTTGCTTTCCTTTTTTGCTTTGCTTTTACGTCGGCTTGTTTTGCCGCACCGGTAAAAGTTCAAAGCTATAGTGGCGATACCTCCCTTCCCCACAAATTACTGATCAGCGCCATCGAACGTGCTGGCTTAGAGTATATTCACCCGTATGAAACTAATAAAGATATCTCTAATGCACGTATCTTAAACGATGTAAAAAACAACCAGCTTGATGTGATGTGGAGCATGACATCCACTCAGTTAGAGCAAGATTATCAAGCCGTTTATATTCCCTTGTTTCGTGGCTTACTTGGCATGCGAGTCGCGATTGTGAAAGCACAAAATCGCGAACTGTTTAGCTCAGTAACTAGCTTACAAGATTTAAAACGTTTTACCGCTGGGCAAGGTAAAACCTGGCCAGATACGAAAATATTAAAAGCAAATCAACTGCCTGTTGTTACTACATTAAAATACCCTAATTTGTTCCCAATGCTTGAAGGCGAGCGCTTTGATTACTTCCCACGCGGTGTTAATGAACCTTGGGATGAAATTGCCAATCACTCAGAGCTTAACCTCACTGTTGAGCCGCACTTGGTCATTAAGTACACCGCACCTCTTTACTTTTTCGTCAACAAAAACAACCACACGCTACATAAACAGCTAAATGATGCGCTAAACGAGATGATTGCGGATGGCACATTTAACGCCATGTTTTTGGCAGACAGCCAAGTACAAACGGTTTTATCAAAAGCCAACTTAAGCTCGCGTCGCCTTATTGAGCTTGATAACCCAACGTTATCGTCGAACACACCTAATAAAAATAGCCCTTTGTGGTTTAACCCATTTCAATGAGCGCACAATGAAATCATTAAAATATAAAATAACCTTGGCACTGTCTTTGTGCCTTTTACTGAGCGTGATCTTCGTGATCAGCGCAAACTATCTGCTGGCAAAGTCGAGTCAAACACAACAATGGCAAGACGACATCACAGCCCTTAATGAGCAAATGCAAGTTATTTTAGCCGAGCCGGTATTCTCTTATGATGAGCCGTTAATCAATCAGATTATTAAAGCCTTTTCGCAAAACAAACATGTACATAACATTTCAGTGACAGATCATCGCAATAAGCCACTTGCTTCTATCACTAAACAAAGCAATAGCGCATCGGTTAGCAAAACTATTGATTTGCACTATTTAGATAATTTAATTGGTCACATAAAAATTGGTTACTCACAACAAGCACTGCATAGCACCATTGCTGAGTCGACACGCACCATGTTTATAACCTTGCTGGTCTCTTTTATCGCCTTGGGTGCGGTGATTATTTATATCGTGCGGCTTTTAGTGATAAAACCAATCGATAGCGTAAATAGCCTTGTTGATGAAATTGTCAAAGGTGAAGGCGACCTTACAAAACGTATTAGCTATCAATCTAATGATGAAATAGGCTATTTGGTCGATGGTTTCAATCGATTTATAGCGCAAGTACAAGAAATCATCACTGAGCTAGGCAGTACAGCGAGCGAGCTTGAAATGATTGCCAGCACAGTAAACGAAGCATCTGTGCGCTCTAAAAACGAAGCCGAGCTTGAATATAACCGCACTGATTCAGCAACCAATGCGCTTAGTCAGTTAAGTGAAGCAACCAAAGAGATTGCGCAAGGAGCTAATCAAACCGCGCAGCAAACCACCGACGTTCATCGCTTATGCCAACAGGGCGAACAAAATATGAATACCAATGGCAACATGGTTGACGAATTAGCTGCACAACTCGACCATACATCAAACGTAGTTAAACAACTAAACGCCAGCAGTAATGAAATTAGCCAAGTGCTCGATGTTATAAAAAGTATTGCTGAGCAAACCAATTTACTGGCTCTAAATGCTGCTATTGAAGCGGCTCGTGCTGGTGAATCAGGCCGTGGCTTTGCTGTAGTAGCTGATGAAGTAAGAGCACTTGCTAGTAAAACCTATGATTCAACGTCTGAGATTGAGTCGATTATTGTATCGCTACACAATAATACCTCTGATTGTGTAACCGCAACGGAGCAAAGTAAGTCACTCAGCGATAAAGTGAGCCAAGCGAATCAAAAAAGCCAAGCGGTGTTTAAAGATATTGCTAAACAAATCAATACCATTAATCAAATGAACGAAAGCGTGGCGGCAAGTTCTGAAGAGCAAACCAGTGTGACCGCTGATATCTTAAATACCATGCAGCTTATTAACCAAGGCGCTAAGAGCCTATCGCAAGAAGCTCAGCACCTTGATAACACCATAGGCCAGCTCAATGAATTAGAACGCGGCATCGTTGCTAAACTGGGTTTGTTCAAATACTAAAAGCCATGATCCCCTGCCACGCAAGTTGCAGGGAAAGCACCGTTAACACTAAACGAAAAATCTTTTTAAATTTATCTGACGAGATGCGGCGCAGTAACTTAAGGCCAAGCCAAGTACCTAATGCACCGCTCAATATCATGAGCATAACCAGCGGCAACCACTGCCAAAATGCAAAGCCCACAGCCCCATATAAAATCGCTTTTAAGGTATGTTGTACTGTCATGCAGCTTGAAAATGTGGCGGTAAATTTAAGCTTATTATAATTATTTACATATAAGCAGCTGCCAACCAAAGGCCCGCTTGCCCCTACAAACATCGAAATAAACGTGGTCCAAAGCCCTGCGAGAACACGCCATAACTTTGAGGTTTCTCTGAGCTTTGGCGTCACACCCCACAGTAAATAAAGCACAAATGCAGCGACCACTATTTTCATTAATTCAAGGGGTATTGATGTGACAATCGTTGAGGCAACCAGCGCACCTAAGACTCCCCCTAAAGAGAAGTACACAAACATAGCACCATCAATATGTTTAAACGTGAACAAAAAGCGGTTTGCATTAGAGCCTAACTGCACTAACCCATGAACAGGAATAACCACACTCATAGGAAGCATGGATGCCATGATCACTAGCAGCATTAAGCCGCCGCCCGCACCAAAAGCTGCTGAAATCATAGAAGTAAAGCCCGCAACCACAATGAGCATTATTGTGCTGATCGGGCTTAATAAATCTCCACCTAAAAACTGCCAACTGATCAAATCCATTGTTACGCTTTAAATAGTGTGTTTGAGCTAACGCTATCATGACTCACCACTATTAGCGATATATTGGAAAATAGTTTCGACTAAAAGACCATATCGACAAAAGAGAAGTGCCCCTAAATTCACAACTGGTCAGACTTGTGGTTTATTTTGTTAAACCTATGGGTTATAACTATGCCCACAACACAATAAAATTAAAGGCACAGCATGACACTGATGAATGTAAGTACACAAGGATCTGTTGCTATCTTAACTATGACAACAGCTGAAAATCGCCATAATCCTGCTTTTGCAGAGGCTTTTTTAACTTGCCTTGACGAAATCGAACGTAATCCTGAACACAAAGCACTCGTGATCACTTCAAGCAGCGAAAAATCATGGAGCTTGGGGATAGATACCGATTGGCTAATGCCCGCATTAAAAGCACAAAAATTTGCAGAAGTAAGTGGCTTTATGCACTCAATGGATGCGGTATTTAAACGCCTATTACTCTTCCCAATGCCAGTAATCGCAGCGATAAATGGCCACGCGTTTGGTAATGGTGCCATTTTATCGTGCGCTTGCGATTTTAGGTTTATGCAAAGCGACCGTGGTTTCTTCTGCTTCCCAGAAGTGGATTTATCAATCCCGTTTTTACCGGGCATGCTCGCCTTTATTAAAAAAGCCATTCCATACTATCGTTTTAACGAGATGATGCTAACAGGCCGCCGCGTTACCGCAGGCGAACTTGCCACGGATCATGTTATTGAACAAGCTTGCCCAAACAGCGAAGCCTTGTTAAATACCGCCCTCGAATTTGCCAGCCAGTTCGATAAAAAACGCGCGATTTTCGCCGAGCACAAAAAGCGCCTACACAAACACATCATCGACACCATTGATATAGAAAACAAACCGATCATTGATGCCGTTCAGTTGGTTGTTTAATACCAAAGAAATTAGAAATCCACCTCCCCTTCAAAGTTTGGAGGGGTTTAACCAATACCTTCACCAGCTCTCAGCCTTATCTATAATGAAAGAATAAAAGTCTATTTTTCAAATGGTTGAATACATACAAAGAAGAATGGGAAATTTCAGAGTTGCAAACATTAACATTAAAACTACACTTGTAACCAACCTTTAAATACATAGCTATTCATGAAGTCTCGAAGCTGTTAGCTAGTTTCATTTACTCATGGAGGAGTTATGGCACTTCATATTTTCAACTTCGATGGCACAGGCAATGAGCCAGAAGACGCCCTGCAAATCGTCAAAAAAGGCAAAAAAGAAGACGATAATATTACCAATATTTTGAAGTTTCATTTCATGGCAGGTGGTAATCTTCATGATGATGAGAATAAAGGCCTATCAACACACAGTAAGGTCGAAAGCTGCTTTTATTACCAAGGTGTTGGAACCTATGGTAACTGGTGGTCTCGGTTAATTAATCAGGGGATATCTCCTGAAAAAAAAGACGTCGGAACAATTTTGATAAAAGCGATTAATGACTTTAATCGAGTTTATCAAAAAGGCGATCAAATTATTGTTACAGGTTTTTCAAGAGGGGCAGCCTTAGCCCGCCGTTTTTGCTCTAAAATTATTGAAAAATCCCCCTTATTAAATAAACAAACAGTACCTTTTGTTTATTTAGCAGTATTTGATACCGTGGCTAGCATTGGCTTGCCTAATTTAAGTAAAGCTGAACGCCCTGACTATGAAGTTGTTTTTGAAGATGGGCATACTATTTCAAAAATAATCAAACAAGCTACTCACCTCGTCAGCTTAGATGACAAACGTAAAGCATTTCAACCAACACTAATGAACTATGAAGAAAACCGAATCACTGAGTTATGGTTTGCAGGTGCCCATAGTGATGTCGGTGGAGGTTATTATCGTGATGGCTTATCAGATTTAACGCTTTCTTATCTGATCAATTGGATTGCATACCAAGTTAAAAAGTTTGACTTGCTAGATCCTGAATTAAAAATGCCTTCAGAGAAAGCGCTTCAAAAGGCGTTACCATTAAGGTTAAAAAACATGATTGGACTTGATGATCTCCAAAGAGAAGCAACTGCTCTCGGTAAAAATCATCAACAAGATCGCTGGCCAATTGTTGACTGGCTCACTCTTGAGGATCGCGTCTGTTGTGTAATAGATAAAGATAAGCTATCGAGTAAGCATAAACCTGTTATTCATAACTCAATTACCGAACGAATTGCATTCGACAAAGATTACCGCCCTAAGTCATTATTAAACGTCTCGCACAATGTATTCTTTGCCTTTAAAGACGAGCCAATAAATGGCTTCGGAGTTAAAAGTTATTGCAATAACCCAAGACCAGTATGGTTTGCATTGGAGGTTAATGAATCAATAGAAATAGAAGTTGATTCTGCAAAACTATTTAATCACTCAGGCATTTTAGTGGAAGCTGGTGAAGTCTATTTAATTACCACTGAAGCAGACGATGTTTGGAGCGATGGCAGCATTAAATGTAATGCCGATGGTTGGAATACCGAAACTGTCCAGCTTGGTTTCGTGGAGCTAACAATCAAGCTTGCTCGCAGGTTAAAGCGAGTTAAATCAGCTGACTGGTTTACTTTATGCTGCTCTGTTGGAAGAGATGATAACCAAGCAAAAGTAATAGGCTGTAATGGCGAGTTTAAAGCCAGAAAAGATGGCGAACTCACCTTTTTTGCTAACGACATTAAGTCAAGAATGGCCAATAACGTTGGTTTTATAACAGTGAAAGTTTTGAGAGTTAACTAATCACGATTTTTCAGACTCTTACTCCCTAGTTCAGCAAGAAGGTTGTCAATATGTTAATTAAACACAAAAGAATGGTTCTGCTCTTTTTCGTAACACCTCTCCTTTTTTCTTTCGATTCTTTTGCGAATGAAAATAACAAGGAGAGCAGTGCCTTGCTCGAAAAACTGATAAAAGAACAAGATTTTTATAAAGAATATAAAATTTTGATAATTCCAAAAGGGAAATTAAATAATGAAGCAATACTTTTGCCCGACCAAATTAAGTCTCTTGATTTTAAATCACTAACAAAGAACTCCAATATATGTGTTGGCTGCGACCCAGATAAGATGGTCGTCCCTAGCTTGCCTCCATTGATTCCGTCTCCATCGCCAACAATAAAGCCATTTAATATTAAAGACTTTTGTAAAAGATACCCTAAGTACAAGGCCTGTAAGGAGAACCAAAATGAAAACTAATTTATACTTAATCTTGTTTTTTCTAATGCTTTTCAACTCCAGCTTCTTAATGGCTTCTGAATCTGCAGATCCTTTCGAAAAGATTGCAGCCGCAGAGTTAGATTATCAGTATGAAACGCTTAAGAGTGAAACTGAAAACCTATCTATTAATGTCAGCTTAAAAAGAGAGTTATTACTTCACCAAAAAAAGTTAATGACCGTAACTGAAGAAGCTTATGAACTACAGTATTGGATGACTATAGGTATTTTTATTATTGTTACTCTTCTTGTACTTGGTGGTTTTTACCTTTCGTACTTGCAATTTAAATTAAAAACTCAACAACCAGAGAGTTCAAGTAATGCTACCTTCAAGATAGGTAAAACTGGCATTGAATTTAGCTCTTCAGTGATAGGTTTAATGATTTTATTTATGTCATTTTTATTCTTCTACTTATATGTAAATGATGTATACAAAATTCAGGTACAAGCAACCCCTATAGTTAGTGAACACTAGAATGCTCTGGATACAAAAACATCTAGATATGCCATAAAAAATATTAATCTTGAGTGACAAATTAAGCGAAAAATATATTAAACACTTTATTCAATGCTTATAAGATTTAAGAAAGTGTAAAGCAAATAATTGTTATACGATATTTTAAACTGATTTCTTATTTGTTGTACGTACTTTCAGTGCGTTAGATACGGAATATCTTTGGTAACAAATCAAGAGGAATTACATATGAAACTTTTATCTTCCCTCGACAGAATAGTCCCTGAAAGATTTTTAGCTCCTGTCCAAATAAATGAGTTAATCGATTACATATTCTCAGTTGTCTCTGAAACACAAGAAATTACCTCTAAATTAGAAGATATACGCAATTTGGTATCAAACTCTGAGAACATTTCAATTACTGAAAATGTAAAAAATAAGACCAAGCAATTACTAGCACTCATACCTGCAGAAGAAGCAGATAAGATCAGATCATCTGAAGTTTACAATAAAGCTATCAATGCGCTTGATTTATGGGAAGAGTTAAACTCACCTATCGGTGAACAGGTTCAAAGTTTAAATGAAGAAATCGAATTTTCAAAAGCACATAGTTCTACGATAAATTGGGTCGATATAGGTTTGAATGTCAATGCAACTGCTTCATTTTACCTTTCACTTTTACAAAAAGATAAACTAAAAAAATTACCTGGAGCACCCACCCCTGAAAAGTATTGTGTAGTCAATCATGATGCTCGTGCCGGATACAAAGTAGAGGCATCTGCATCGGGTAAGCTTAACTTAATAAAACTGGGTGTAGGCTTAGATAAAGTGGCCAGCATTGAATTTGACTCATATTACCAAGTTGAAGAATCTGTTCCTACACATAATGTTATTTGGAATATGCTGAGAACACAAGTTAGACCTTGGAACTTATCCAATGTAGACACAAAATTATCAAGAGTAACCTTATCTGGGGCAACTGAAGGCTACAAAGCTTTCTCAATTAAAGCAGCGTCTGGATTGGTATTGTCAGGTGAGTTAGGTATTGGAAAGTCCCTTGCTACTTCGACAGATATAGATGGAAAGCTCATTAATATACAGGCAACTACTGGGGTTACTATGACTCGAAGTCAAGAACTCAGAGGTGACTTAGAATTTATTGTTTACCGCAATACCCAACAAAAATTAGAAATCCTATTAACAATACTTGAAGAAAACCAACATCAAAACTCCTTTAAAGCTGCAATTGATGCTGAAATAAAAGGGATGGATGCATTGGCGAGACAATATGTAGATATTTTACTCGGCAAAGGCAATGAATTAGTAAAGTATTTGGAAGAGAATAGCAACTTAGGACAAAGCCTACTTGATAGAATCACAGGACAAGTCAGTGAAGATAAGTGGTATAAGCCAATTGCAAAACTCCTATTTGGACAAGAAGACATAGATACCGTTACTAAAAGCCTTATTGATACTCAATTAAAAGCTGAAGTCGATAAAAAAATAATCTCTACTCAAGTTGATGCAAATGAATTAGCTCAAAAAATCATTTTGCAACTTTTAGGAATATTTGATTTAGATGAAGCAATTACTACAACTGATAAAGGCAAAGAACTCGCAGAAAAAGCTGAGGATTACCTTTCTATAAAAATTAAAGAAATACAAAAAAAATTATCGCAAAACGCAGAAAAATTCGAAAAAATGGTAAAAACTGCTACCAAAGAAAAGCTTAGCCCCCTAGCAGTATTTGGAGAAGAAGTAGCGAACTCTTTAAATTCATTTGACCAGAATGCACAAAATAATTTTGACCGTGTCATTACCAAATATCAGCAGTTTAAAAATAATATCCTTTCTAAGCTTGAAAAAGCTGCAAATATCAAGCTTGGATTGAGTCTTGAATCAAATAAAGCTCAGTTTTCTTCTGAGCTTCATAAATTGAAAATAATCATAAACACACTAACTCCTCAGGTCGAAGAAATGTATTGCTGTATGGCTGTAGGTGATTCGAAAAAGGCTTCTGTTTTAATAGAAACACTCTCAAAAGAGAAAGTTATCGAGGTCATAGCACTAACAACTAGATTAGAAACTATTTTGAACAGTAATACACGATTAGGTCTAAGCATAATAGGCTATGATCTAAATAAAATTAAAGATGTAAACTCTGATCTGGTAATTGACGTAGACACTAACGGTAATCTGTACGTAAAACATGAATACAGGGTTAAAGCTACCGCCAGCGGTTTAAGCGAGTGTAGAGAGGCTAATCTAAGTATTTTGTTGGGAGTAGCACAAGCTACCCAAGACCCTAATTTTAGCGGTGCTATTGGGCTTGAGTATGCGAATGTAGATAACAAACTTCATGATGTATCGGAACTAAGAGACTTCTTCGCTTCATTAGATTTATCTAATAACCCAAGGGCTAGAAACCTACCTATTAATATTCCAACTATTGTATCGAAAAGTGCAATTTCATCGGCGGTGGAAAAATATACTTTAAAATTGAATGGGCCGTACACGCAAAGCAAAATCTCAATGTCGATGCAATCCGGAAAAGAAGTATTTCGTCAATTTGAGACGTTAAGCGGACGAAAGCTGTTTCAAAAGGCTGTAGTTTACCTAGCTTACTTAATAAAAACGAATAAGATTGTATACAACGGTATATTAAATATATTGATGCTTTACCCTCAAGTTGATGAGCGTTTTGGTGACTTTAATAACCTATTTAATCATTTATTTGAAGGTGAGGATGGAACAGCTATCAATATAAAACAAATAAAAACCGAACTAAGTAAATTGAATGATTATAAATTTTATTTAGCGGATATAAGAGATGTAGGTTATGGGGCACATAAATTTGAATCATGGCTTGGCATCCAACGCCAACTTGAAAAGATAGGCGCAGCTGCGATGGCCTTAAAAAGGTTTCCTGCCACACTTTCAAAAATAAGGGAATCAATAAATTTATTTGAAGCTAGTTCAGCCCAAGAAAACGCAATAAAAGATTTGAATGATAGGTTATTATTTCTCTCTAACACACTGGAAAAAGACTTAGATTATTGGATTGATGTAAACGGGATATTAAAAAATGCATTTGATGACTTTTGGTCAAAATTAGGCTGGGGCACCGCAGGGATCAATACCCGGTTACTGTTGTTATTTCTACTTTTAGAAGATGCCATTGAACTAGAAACACCACTGTTTTTAACATTAATTACATTATCTAATGAATCTGGGGAACGAGTAGTAATAAGAGTATGAGTCTTTGAAATTGTCATAACTCTTCTACGTATTAGCTGGTTTCAGAACAGAACATACGCAATAAAAAAGGCTGCTCTGAGAGCAGCCTTTTTCATATTTGGTGGAGCTGGGGGGATTTGAACCCCCGTCCGAAAAGCCTCGACCTTTGGTACTACATGCTTAGTATCGTCTTTTAGTTAACCTTATACAGCTCGGACGAACACGATCTGCAAAGGCGAGGCCGCTTAGTTTTAGCCCTTCAACCCCGGCCAGGGTTTCCGTAGCGAGTCCGTGTAGGGTGACACTTCAGAACCGGGTCCACAGACATACACCGGAGAAGTGCTAGCGGGCTATTATGCCGCTAGAGCGTAGTTATCGTCGTTTGCGATTACTTTAAATTGCGGCTTTTTTACGAGGCCAACCGCACCTCGACATGCACCTCGGGCGTCTTGAATTCCGTCGAATCCTAATCAGCCCCTGAATTTGGTATCTCATTCAGAGTGTTCGTGCAGTATAACTGAGTAGCCTGTTCAGACTCAAGGCATTAATCGGGAAATTTTTGCTAAGTGCCTTTGACTGCTGAAATTTCAAGCAGGAAAAATCAGTTTTATACATATTTTCACATTTTAATCATACAAATCCTTAACATAGTACAAAAGTTGTGCTGAAATAAGAAACGTTGTTACCCTTCTCCAAAAATAACCTGTAACAACACATAACTATAATAACAGGCAGTTTTTTACAGGGCTTTTCAGATGTCGATGTTTTCATTCGATGAACAAAGTGGCTATGTCTCTTTGTGTGAGCATCCTAGGGATGCGGGTTTTCCTACTACGAGTTCTCAATTAATTGAATTACTTGAGCAGTCGCCTTATGCCAACTACGAATATATTGATGCCAATATAGGTAAGCTGTTCATACCTAGCAGCCAATATCAAAACCAATCTTTAGTGGTTGCTAAAGCCGTTGATGCTCACCTTGAAGTAAAAGTCGATGCTAAAAACATGGTGGTTGAAGCAAGCTTAACAACAGCCCGTGGCGGTAAAATTGTTAGCATGGATATGGCGCAAGAGGTGCTTGCAGAGGCGGGAGTGATTAAAGGCATTAGTTTACGTGCCCTTGATACTTTTTTAGGCCAACAATTTAAGCAACCACCCGGCGCCCATTACAGCGCAATTGTTGCCCATGGCAGAATGCCTAAAGAAGGCACTGATGCTAAATTCGTGCGCTTATGCTCAACAGCACAAGACCGCGTTCTTAGCCCGCAAGCGACCTCTGGCGGTAAAGTCGACATGCGTAATTTAGGTGCCATTATTACCGTTAAACCCGGCACGCCATTAATGCAACGAGTGCCTGCAACACCTGGTGAAGATGGCTTTACGGTGTTTGGTGATGTGATGCCAGCTAAGTCCGGTAAAGACTTACCTCTTGAGCCATTTGAAGGAACGCGTATCGATCCAAACAATAGCAATATGTTAATTGCCGATGCTAAAGGCGTGCCTGTTGCCCTACCCCGCGGTATGCGCGTGGATGATGTATTGTGCTTTCATCATGTTGATGTTAGTACGGGCCATGTCGAATTTGATGGTAGTGTCATTATCAGTGGTGATGTAAAAGATGGAATGCGCGTCAAAGCAACGGGTGATATCACTGTATTAGGCTTTGTTGAATCAGCCACAATTGAAAGTAAAAGTGAAGTCACCGTGATGCTTGGTGCTGTTGGCAGAAAGCGTGAAAACGTTGAAAACTTTACCTGTAACATCACGGCTTCGCGCACTATCTCTGTTGGTTATGCTCAGTACTGCCATATAAAAACAGAGCATGATTTATTCATTGAACGTCAGGCTTTGCATTGTGATTTAAGCGCTCGTCGCCTTATTCGCGTTGGCAAAGCCAATAATCCGCGAGGCAAAATTATTGGTGGCAATATTTTAGATGCGATGCGAATTGAAACCGGCGAGCTTGGTGCGCCGTCAGGCACTAAAACACGGGTTTTCATTGCTCAGTACTGGCATGATTTACGCCAAAAGCAGCAGCAAATTAATGACTTTGAAAAGTTATTAGCGACCAAAGCAGCTGCCTTACAGCAAGCACGCAAAAAGGCCAATAAAATACCCGACCCAGCTCAACGGGCGCATTATATTAAAAAGATCACTGCCAGCGAGCAGCAGATTAAAATTAAAACAGCCAACACAAAGAAAAAGAAACACTTAGTGAAAATTAAGATTGCGCGCTTATTAGCAACAAGTCGCTTAAAAGTAAATGAATTAATGCATCCAGGGGTGGAGCTTAAGATAGCGCAAGAGAGTAAACAGTTTTCACGTATTTACCCTCCTAACATGGTGCGTTTTTTTGAAGGTAAGATCACTCAGTCGTTTTAACGGCTGAGTCTTGCTCCTCTTCTGTCGCTTCAGTTTCAGGCAATGGCCAACCGCCGAGTTGTTGCCAGCGATTAACGATTAAACAAAACAGTTCTGCTGTGCGTTCGGTATCATAAAGTGCTGAGTGAGCTTGTTTATTATCAAACTCAATCCCTGCCGCCCTACACGCTTTAGCTAATACTGTTTGCCCTAGTGCAAGGCCTGCCAATGATGTGGTATCAAAGCTAACAAATGGATGAAATGGCGTGCGCTTAATTTTACAACGCTCAATGGCGGCATTTAAAAAGCCGTGATCAAACGCTGCATTGTGTGCTACTACCACTGAACGCTGACAACCCGCTGCTTTTTGTGCCTTGCGCACAACCTTACAGATTTCTTTAATCGCTTCTTCTTCAGGCACTGCACCACGCAGCGCAGAAAAAGGATCAATACCATTAAACTCAATGGCCGCTTGTTCAATATTCGCGCCTTCAAATGGCTCAACATGAAAATGCACCGTATGATCAATACTTAACACGCCGTCGTCATCCATTTTAAGTACAGATGCAGCAATTTCTAATAACGCATCGGTCTCTTTGTTAAAACCTGCGGTTTCAACATCAATCACAACAGGAAAAAAGCCACGAAAGCGTTTTGCGAAAAGAGTTTGTTCAGTATTTTCCATAGTCTTCTTGGTTTGCCAGTGTAAGCTGGCTATTATGTCAAAAACCACGGCTACTCTGCTAGAGTAAATAGTGTGAAATCGCAGATTCTTACTGAGTTTTTAGGCACATTACTTGCTTTATATTAATCAGCTAGCCCTGTGTTTAGTATGCTGAAGCAATTAAACACAAAAATTGCCAATTATTTGGCATTGATGATTTGTTGGAGAATTACCGTGATGAAGCTTTCATTACTTCCTTTAAGCCTAGGCCTATTAACCTCAGTTGCAAGTATAAATGCGCATGCAGCCATGCGTGAGTATACCGCTAATGCTGATATGTCGAACTGGCAAATGGTTAAAACTTCTCGCTTAGAATGCCAATTAAATCATGAAGTTCCTTACTATGGTGAAGCAATTTTCAGCACCACTGCCAGTAAAAATAAAGACGTAAACTTTAACCTTGATATGGTCGTACGCCCAGACAACTACAGTATTGCTGGTCTAAAAGCCGTACCACCTAGTTGGCGTGCAGGTATGCCTGCTCGCGACTTAGCAAACATGAAGCTATTACGTAAGTTTGACGGCGAGCTTGGTAACAAAACTGCTTGGGAAATGCTCACCGAACTAGAAAAAGGTTACCAACCGACATTTTATTACCAAGACTGGCAAAACAGTGCCGATAAAATTGCCGTTGGTTTATCGAGTGTCAACTTTAAGCAAGCCTATTGGGCGTTTTTACAGTGCCGAGATGCAATGCTGCCATACAGCTTTGAAGATATTTCGTTCACAGTGATGAACTATGAGCCTAATACCAGCAAACTGACTAAATCATCACAAAAACGCTTAGATAAAATTGGCGAATACTTAAAGTACGACACCAACATCGAATCTATTTCAATATCTTCTTACACCGATAGCTACGGTGGTCGCTGGAATAACCTCGAATTATCAAAAAAACGTGCTAAAGCGATTAAAGATTACATTGTTAGCTTAGGGGTTGATGAAAGCAAAGTAGATACCGATGGTTACGGTGAAAAGCGCCATGTTGCCAGTAATGACAACATTTTGGACAGAAACAAAAACCGTCGTTTAGTCATTCAAATTGCAAAAATGTAGCCGCCGAAGCGGCTACTAGCTTTAACTCATTTCTATTGACTTCACACGCTTAAAGCGCTTAAGCCACTTATCGCCAAACTGAAAAAACGCGAGACTAATCATAATGATGGTCGCGCCAACAATCAGAGCTTGGTCAATGGGCTCATCATTAAGCAAACCACCAATCGCAATTGCAAAACTTGGTGTGATCAGGGTTGTTAATGCGACCGTGCTGGCGTTCAACTTTTGCAATACATGAAAATACGCCAGCGCACCAATTAATGAACCAAACACGCCTAAGTAAACAATTGAGTACAGTGATTTTGCACTCCACATCTGGCTATTAAGTTGGCCATCTACCAGCAACCAAGTAATAAAAAACAGTGGGGTTACAAAAACCAACGCACCAAATGTGGTGGCCATTGGATGAATAGCAATTCTTACCCGTTTGATCATCACACCGCTCAAACTAAAAAAACACACTGCCATAAATACATATAACAGGCCACTAAGCTGCTCTACTCCCCCTTGAATATGGCGCTGGCTTACTAAAAATAAACCAATTAAGGCACAGCCAAGGGCGCCAAGCTTAATGGCGCTAAACTTAGGTTCGTTCAAGATCTTTTGCGCAAGTAAGCCCGATAAAATTGGCGCAAGGCCAAACACTAATGATATTAAGCCAGAAGGCACTGTTTTAGCGGCCATGTAGCTTAATAACATGCCGCCAAAAATACCTATGCTTGAATAGCCATAAAGGAATAAAGCACGGCGATGCCAAGGCACTCGGATATTGGCAACAGCAACGACAAACGAAGCCAACACCAGCCCCACCAGCATGCGTAAAAACACAGCCAGGGTTGGTGCTACCGTTTCACTACTCCAAACAATACCCAGTGGTGTTGTTGACCAAATCACCACCATTAAAAAATATGAGGCTTTAACAGGCACTAGCTTATTCCTTTAAAAAGGCGAAAAAAGCGGAAGAAAATTTAAAAGGGAAATAACCAACCGCTTAGAACGCGGTTAGTAAAACTTACTTAATTAACCGCAGCAAATAACAGACCATGCGACTGATGAGGTCAGGCGCATACAATTGTTTGTTGGTCGTTGGTTTAGCTGCATCATGGTATTTAATAAAGTAAGTTGAAGAAGCTTAAGAATCCGCCTAAATGGTGATTTTGTCAACACGAATACTCATGCTATTTGGCAAAAAGTTTTTTGCTGATTTCAACAGCCTGTTTGCACATGTAAATCATAGGTTACATTTAATTTCTTTGATTTATAACAAAACTATTTAAGTTTTGTTAAACAAGTTATATCTTGCTTGCCTCTCACGAAGTTTAAGGGGCAAAAAGTGCTTAAAAATAAAACAATAGGTAGCATGTTAATTGTTGCTGGCACCACCATAGGTGCAGGGATGCTGGCATTGCCTATCGCCTCCGCAGGGCTTGGTTTCACAACAGCGTTATCACTTATCTTACTTACATGGGTTTTAATGACCTACACAGCATTACTGATGCTAGAGCTACATCAATATGCCGACAGAGATGCAACCCTCAATACGTTAGCTAAGTCATGGTTAGGTAAACGTGGGCAATGGGTCGCTAACTTTTCGGTGATGTTTTTGTTTTACGCATTATGCGCTGCGTATATCGCAGGTGGTGGTGCGCAATTACAAGAAAAGCTCAACAATGGTTTATCGCTTTCTTTAGCGCCGCAAGTTGGCTCAGTTATTCTGGCTGTTGTGATTGGTACTGTAGTGACACTCGGTACCAGCAAAGTCGATAAGCTTAACCGCGTACTGTTCACTATTAAAGTATGCGTACTAGCCAGCTTATTTTATATGCTTACACCTTATGTTCACGGTCAACACTTACTTGAAATGCCGATTGAACAAGGTCTGATTTTATCTGCAATCCCAGTGGTGTTTACCTCGTTTGGTTTTCATGGCTCTATTCCATCGATTGTGAAATACGTAGGTTTAGATATCAAAACACTTCGTAAAGTAATGGTGGCAGGTGCAGCATTGCCTTTAGTCATTTACATTTTTTGGCAATTACTTAGCCAAGGTATGATGAGTCAAAGTGACTTACTACAAAGCCAAGGGTTACCCGGTTTTGTAAGCAGTGTTGCTAGCATTGCTCACAGCCCACATGTTGCCACTGCTGTGAACATTTTTGCTGATTTAGCATTAGCCACGTCTTTCTTAGGGGTGAGTTTAGGTTTGTTCGACTTTTTTGCTGATGCATTTAAAAAAGGTGATGGCAATAAAGATCGTATCAAAACAGCCTTGATCACCTTTATTCCACCGCTAGGCTTTGCGCTATTCTATCCACAAGGGTTTATTATGGCACTTGGCTACGCCGCCATTGCGCTGGTTATTTTAGCGGTATTTTTACCGGTTGCTATGGTCTATAAGCAACGAAGCAGCAAACCTGATGCGGGTTACCAAGTTAAAGGCGGTAATATTGGCTTAGCACTGGCCGCCCTGTTTGGTGTGCTTATTATTAGTGCTCAAGGTTTACAAATGGCGGGGCTTATTCCAGCGATTGGTTAAACAGCTCATCAAAAAAAGCACCCTCGGGTGCTTTTTTTGTACCTGTGTTTAAGGTGTAATGCCAATTCGCTTAATTAAGTAGTCTATTTTGAGGCAAGAAAACCTTGTTGATAACAAGGCAAAAATTTCGTTATTTAGTTGTTCTAAATGAGAAATTTTTAACGCAGGTAGCGACAGGTTTAATCCCTCAAAATGATTAAGTATTATTGCGGATTGGTATAATTAAAACACCATCGCCTTACCTCGGCCAGATGCTTCAGAAGCTGCATCTAATTTACCGTCTTTATTGATGATCACATGCATATCACCAAAATGGCGCTCATCAAGTGTATAACCCATCTTCTCAAGGGCTTTAACAACCTTTGGTTCAAGACCTGTGTGGTATCTAATCACATTTTTAGGCCATAACTGGTGATGAAAACGTGGGCTATCTACCACTTGCTCTGCAGTCATATCAAATTCAACCGCATTTAAAATAGACTCATACACAGAGCTAATAATCGTGGTGCCACCCGGAGAGCCAGTTACCATTTTAACTTTATTATCCTGAAGTAGAATGGTCGGTGTCATTGAGCTCAACATGCGTTTATGGGGTTGGATTTCGTTAGCTTTGCCACCAATTGCACCAAATACATTCATCACACCGGGTTTGGCACTAAAGTCATCCATTTCATCATTCAAAATGAACCCTGCGCCCGATACAACCACGCCGCTACCAAAACTTAAGTTGATGGTCGTGGTATTCGCAACGGCATTGCCCCACTTATCTAGAATAGAAAAATGCGTTGTTTGCTCACTTTCGTGTAAACCAGGTTTGATGTTCTCGGTAGTTGAAATGGCATCTGGGCGAATTGTACTTGCACGATTACTAAGATAATCATCTGCAAGTAGAGCTGTTTTTGGCACCTCATAAAAATCTGGGTCACCTAAATATTCAGCTCTGTCGGCAAATACGCGTTTACCAACTTCAGCCAAAATATGAACATAGGTGGTTGAGTTGTGCTCAAGCGTTCCTTCTGGCTTTGCCAAGTCGTACATTTTTAGCCACTGTAAAATAGCAATACCACCTGAACTTGGCGGTGGTGATGTGAGCACTTCGTAACCGCGCCAATTACCTTTAATCGGTGTACGCGATTTAGCTTGATAAGCTTTTAAGTCTTGCTCAGTAATAATGCCGCCGTGTTGCTTCATAAACGTCGCAATGATCTTCGCTATCTCACCTTCGTAGAAACCTGCTTTACCTTGATCGCGAATACGTTTCAGTGTGGCGGCAAGTTCCGGCTGCTTAAATACCTTATTTGCTTTGGCATCGGCAAAGTAATCAGCAAAGTTAATGTTTACCGATTTTTTAGCCATTCGCGCAATGTAACGCTCGATACTCGCAGCTAACTTAGGGTGCACAATAAAGCCCTGTTCAGCTAATTTAACTGAAGGTTCTAGCAGAGTCTTCCACTCTAAGCTGCCGTGCTTTTGATGGGCAAGCCACATTCCAGCAACACTGCCCGGTACACCACTTGCGTGAATACCATACACAGACATGTTATCAATAACATCGCCTTTATCATCAAGGTACATATCGCGATGAGCTGCAGCAGGGGCTGTTTCGCGGTAATCAATAAAATCACCTTTGCCATCTTTTTGGATCAGCATAAACCCGCCACCACCGATGTTACCGGCTTCAGGTAAAGTAACCGCTAATACAAACTGTGCCGCAATTGCCGCATCAACGGCGTTACCGCCTTGCTCTAAAATAGCGCGCGCCGTATCACTGCTGTAGCTATCTGGCATCGCGACGGCCGCTTGCTTTGCAAAGCTTGATGGATGAAA
Source organism: Pseudoalteromonas sp. BZK2 (assembly GCF_014349195.1). Taxonomy (NCBI): domain Bacteria; kingdom Pseudomonadati; phylum Pseudomonadota; class Gammaproteobacteria; order Alteromonadales; family Pseudoalteromonadaceae; genus Pseudoalteromonas; species Pseudoalteromonas sp. BZK2. Next base: position 58,274 of record NZ_JACSOG010000011.1, read on the forward strand.
GAATATCGCGGTAACGATAAATAGATGTGCCGCGTATTTGACTAAACTTGCCATGGTACTTCCTTTTTCTTGATGTTATTTTAACCATTTAGACATGTGAAGCCCATAAGGTCAATTAGTTACGATTAACTTAGCTAAGCTGCTCTTTAGGACATGAATAAAGTACTGCAGGTAATTCACCTTGCTCATCTTGATGGGTATAGTTTTTTACAAACTTAAGGCCTAGTTTTTCCATCACCTTTATTGAGCCTAGGTTATCTTTAAGTGCTGTGGCACTGAGCGACTTTATTTCTTCTGGCTCGCTTACGGCTTTAGTAATGGCAAGTGCCGCCTCAGACGCATAGCCTTTGCCCCAGCTCATTTTTTTAAAGCGCCAGCCAATTTCTAAATCACTAAAATCAGGCTGTTCAAAAAAGCCCATGGGCCTGACTAATACCCAACCGATAAAGGTATTGCTCTCGATGATGTTTACTTGCCAAAGCCCCCAGCCTTTTTGCTCATTTCGATACGCATTCAAGCGTGGAATAAACACCTCTTTAATGCTCTGCATAGTAGATACTTTGCCGCGAGTGAGATGTTTCATTACCTCAGGGTCGTTATCGAGCTCATAAAGTAGCTCGGCATCATTTTCATCCATTAACCGAAAACTTAATCGTGCTGTTCTAGCTATATTCATTTTTTATTGCTTATACTGCTTAATAGTTAATTAACCATTAGAGAAAAATATGAACAAATTAGCAAGCTTAGTTTTATTAGGCTGTATTGCCTTAACAGGTTGTGATGACGCAGAGCAAGCCAAGAAAGATGCCAGCGAAGCAAAAGAGGAAGTAAAGCAAGCGCTAAGTGATGCTTGGAGCGACGTAAAAGACGCCACCAATGAGTTTAACGACGACTCACTGCAAGAGTTACTCGAAGAAAGTAAAAAGATGGGCTTAAGCATGTATGACGACGGTAAAGAAATTGCCTTAGATGCATGGATTGAGAGTAAAGAAGCGGCTGGTGAGCTTTCTGAAAAAACCAAACAAAAAGCAAAAGAACTGGCTGAAGAATTAAGAGAAGCGCGCGAAAAACGCGAGCAAGAGAAAAATAATTAAAAAGAAAGGGCAAGTATTTACTTGCCCTTTTTTGTTAGTAATTAAAGCTCAAATTCTTTTTTGAATTTTAAGCCAAACTCACTGCGGTCATTGCTGCGCATTACGCCAACAAAACCAGATTGTTGTAAACGACCCACATCGTATACTTCGTTTAACACGTTCTCACCGTAAAGAGTCACTTCAAAGTCACCGTTCGGGTTTAAGTAAGAGATGTTAAAGCCAACTAATTCACGAGAATCAATGTGTTCACTTTCGTTGTAAACTGATTGACCTTGCATATCGCTACGGTATGAATAGTTAGCGTTTACTGCCACTGTGCCACCGTTACTTAAATCAATGAAATAAGAAGGAGCGACCATCACAGTCCAACGTGGTGTTAGTGCTGGTGAGTCGCCTTTACCAATACCTAATACACCGTCATCTACTTCTGTGATTTCTGAATCTAGGTAACCAATCGCGCTACGTAGCGTAAAGTCATCTGTAAATGCAATTGTTGTTTCAAGCTCGATACCTTGTGCTTTAGACTCACCCGCATTTTCTACGATAGTAACGAAACCGCCACCTGCAGTTGGATCTGAGAATGGTAATGCTAGGTCTGTGTAGTCAGTAACAAACACCGCAAGCATCATAGATACATCTTCGTGTACTTGACCTTTAAGGCCTAGCTCGTAGTTAATTGCTTTTGTTTCATCGAAAGAAACAAATTGATCAGGACCACCAAATGGACGCGGTGGGAAACCACCTGTTTGATAACCTTTTTGGATTTGGCCATACACGTTCATGTTATTGCTAAGCTGGTAAGACGCATTTAAATCCCATGTTACTGCATCAAAATCAGCACTTACGTATTTGCGTGTTGCAAACGTTGGGAATAAGGCATCGGCTTCTTTTTTATCTTTCGAATAACGAAGACCACCGCCCACTGTTAAATCGTCGCTTAGGTCATAGCTTGCATTGATATAAGCTGCGTATGAGTTAGTCTCTTGGTTGATATCAAAGTAACCGTAATCACCAAAAGACGCAGTAGTACCGTCGTTCAAAAGGCCATCTGGTGTGTTGAATGGGCTAAATACAAACGGACCAGAACTTGTGAAGCCATCTTCATTAAAGAAGTATAAGCCAGACACAAAGTCCATATTATCGAAGCTACCATTTAACTGGATTTCGAATGAATATTGATCTGCACCGCCTTCTTCAGGGAACTCTGATAAGTTAAGGGCAACAGCGTCATCATCAAGACCCCCTTCGTATTCTGAGCTACGGTAGCTTGTGATAAACTTAGCTGTATAGGTGTTATTGATATCCCAATCAGCTGTTAATGAAGTACCCCAGCCTGAGTAAGCCGTCGACTCAATACCCGCTACCGTCGTTGCTAAATCATCAGGATCGCTCGGTAACATGTCTTCTGTAAGTAATGGGAAATCACCATTGAATGGGTCATTCGGGTCAAGTGGCGCCGTTAGCTCAATTGTGTATGGTGATTGGCCTGATTCGTTATCAACACCATCAATTGAGAACACAAAAGATAAATCGCTACTTGCTTGCCATTTAAGCGCCATACGACCACTTAACTCTTGCTCTTCACCAATATCTTTCTCTGGGTTAGCAAGGTTAATCGCTTCACCTACACCATCGCGTTGTTTATAAGACACGCTTGCCGACATGCTTACAGTGTCTGTAAGGCTGTTATTAAAGTAAACGTCACCGGCTAAACGACCACGGCTACCTACTTTTGCATTTGTAGTCACAATGCCTTCATCACCCGGTTGCTTAGTAATAATATTTACTGCACCACCTAATGTGTTGCGACCGTACAAAGTACCTTGTGGACCACGTAATACCTCTACACGCTCAACATTTGGTAATGATAAGTTAGAGCCCATTTGGCGACCAAGGTAAACGCCATCTAAGTAAACACCTACACCCGGATCAGTTGTGATCACATGGTCTTGTAAACCAATACCACGAATGAATACAGATGCATGTGCCGCATTACCTACACCGTAACGAGTGATGTTTAGGTTAGGTACGTATTTGCCAATGTCTTCTAGGTTACTCATGTTCGCTTTATCAATCAGGTTTTCACCGATTGATGTCACTGCTGTTGGCGACTCAAAAATGCTTTCTGTACGCTTACGCGCTGTTACTTCGATTTTTTCGAAAGCATCTTGTTTAGCAGTGGTTTTTTCTTGCTCAGCAAAGGCTGAAGTAGATAATGCAGCAACAATAGCTACAGTTAACTGTGAGAGGTGACGTAATTTCAATTAAAACTCCAAAGGATACCGTGTGTGTATTTTTACCCGTAAATTTCAGGCATAAAAAAAGACGCTTAGGTGTAAGCATCTTTCCTCTGGAGGGGTATTATATGTCAGTTTTGTGAAAATATGTATAATTTTTTTAATTTAATGCTGATTATATTAATTTAAACAATTAAATGTATGACAATTTGAATAATCTCTTCAATTAAATGACTATTGCAATTAAAATTATTGCGCAAATTCAAAGAGTAACATAACAGCAGTATAAATTTATCCTATTCCCACGCATTTAGTAGTAGTTAGATTATTCTATCGTAACACTTCAATTTGATTGAATTTCAAACAAGTAATAGTCTATGCTTTTATTTGATCCCATTTTGCAAGGAGCAAATTTTGAAATTACACACCCCCTTACGTGCTGCAATTTTAATGGCAGTCGCTGCGGTCTCATTGACCGGTTGCCAGCTTTCTTCAAGCGAACTACCCGCAATCAGTGATTCAGGAACAAAGAACTCAGGTCACGTAGTGTGGCATGATTTGATCACACCTAATTTGGCACAATCTCAAGCATTTTATGCCAGCGTGTTTGGATGGCAATTTCAAGCCGTTAACGACAGCTACACGCTGGCATCATTAGATGGAAAATTAATTGCTGGTATGGCAGAGCTTGATAATAAACAAAATGCCAGCCATTGGCTGAGCCTTATCAGTAGTAAAGACATCGCTGGCGTTAGTGAAAAAACTATCAAAGCCGGAGGTAAAGTCTTAGTAAGCAGTACCGAAATTAAAGGCCGTGGCACTATTGCTGTATTAGAAGATCCACAAGGAGCTGTTTTTTCACTGATCAATGCCGTAAATGGTGACCCTGAAACTCAGCAAACTGATAACGGCTGGATTTGGCAAGAAGTATGGAGTGATAACCCAGAGCAGAGCAAAGCCTTTTACCAATCACTTGGTAATTATTCAGCACAAAGTAAACCGCTTAAAAATGGCAATTACAGCTACTTAGCCTTAAATGGCACACCTGCGATTGGCTTTGTAAAAAAACCAGATGCCGAGATTGGTAATACATGGGTGAATTACATTAAAGTAGCCGATATTGATGCAACCCTATTAAAAGTAACCTCGTCAGGCGGCATCGTATTGATGGCACCAAGTGACAAAGTACGAAGTGGCAGTGTCGCAATTATTCGTGATCCAGCGGGTGCTGGTATTGTTATTCAGGAGCAAATGTAATGAATAAAAAAATAATTCGCCTAGCTGCTCTTGCGGCTGTAGTGTTAGTTTTAAATGCCTGCACCCCCTATGCAAGCCTAGATATTAATGCGCCGTTTAAAGTAGGCCCTGTGTACGTTAACCCAAGTATTGGCATTGGCGGTACACTTTAATCAATTTCAGGGCGCTGCGTTTTAAACAAAGCGCCCTATCATTAGTGTTTTACTTTTAAGCGCTGTACCTGGGTCAGCACATCTTCAGCTTTGGCGCCTAGGTAAACGTAAATTGCCAGTGCAATCAACAAACCTACCACAGCAAACATCATCAATACAGCAGGTATAACATACTCAGTTTGCCCGAGTGCTGCTTTAAACATGGTTAGTAAGGCTTCTATCGATACTGCAATCAAAATTGTTGAGATAAAGCGTGTGATCGTACGTCTTGTTGAACTGTGGCGAAAAATATCCTTATGCATGAGGATTTCTTCTTCTAGAATTGTTTTACCTAAATCAAAAATAGCCAACGCTAAAGTAACAAAGATAATAATAGTAAATGGTTTAAGCGGGTCTGACTGGGTGTCTTCGCTAATCACTAAGTCCACCATTCCGGCAAACACTTTATATAACAGATAGAACACCAAGCAAAACAAACAAGTGACAATCAAGCCATAACCTACCTTAAAGTAAGGTGTCATTCTGGCTCGTTTGGTGTCTCCCATAATAAATTCAATCAGTTCTGTTAAACACACATCGATGACTAAGAACTGCTGCAAATTATTACCTGCAGGAATTGTTTTAATAACAGAAATACACAAGTGCTTTGTCGCCGTGGAAATATACGGCGATGTAAAGTGCGGCTCCGGCGTAGCAGAAGCGAGTAAAAAATAAGGTCGAGCGCTTAAATCCTGCCCTGCACCAATATGAGTGAGTTTCTTTTTATATCGACGTTTAAAGCAAACATTATCACCTTGTTGAATGCCTTGTTCATTCAAGCAATATTGCAATTCTAGAAATGGATATTGACTGACGAGCTGCTGATATTCTTGATTATTAGTTAAAGACGCTTGAACACTGGCAAGTATAGAAAGAAGAAGTTCATGAATAAGCTGTTGTTGCTCTTCATATCGTTCTATAGCACTTAAATAACTCATTCTGGCCATCTTGCTTCCTCAAAGTAATGATATCAACTCTAGTTAAGCAAGGAAGACTCCAATTTTTATTTCAATTAATAATCAATTAGTTAATTTTGTGCACGGGAATGACATTAGAATAAAAGCACTATAAAGGTGCGCATTTTATTTTATGAAGCACTAAAACGAAAAAAGCTGTAACTCAGTGAGTTACAGCTTTTTAATTTTGGTGCGGATGGGGGGACTTGAACCCCCACGGCCGAAGCCACCACCCCCTCAAGATGGCGTGTCTACCAATTCCACCACATCCGCATACAATTCTGTATGTTGTTAAGCTTTAAGTTTACTTGAGGAATGAAAACTGCTTAACGCTAATTAGCAAAGCTAATTAGTTAGGTACGTCAGACGTTTTATCTTCTGTCACAGGCACATCAGATTGTGCTGGCGTTACAGTTTCAACAGCTGGCGCAGCTTCTAAGTTTTCCCACTCATCAGTCTTTTTGATTTGACCTGCAGTAAGGTTACCTAGAACAATACTTAGTACGAAGAAGATCGTTGCTAAGATTGTTGTTGTTTTAGTCATGAAGTTACCAGCACCTGATGAGCCAAACACGGTACCAGAAGCGCCAGCACCAAATGATGAACCCATATCTGCGCCTTTACCTTGTTGGATTAAAACCATACCAACTAATGCTAAAGCAACAATTAAATAAACTACTAATAAAATTTCGTACATCTTATACGGTCCCTTTTGCACTTTCACAGATAGCAGTAAATGAATCTGCTTTAAGACTGGCACCACCAATAAGGCCGCCGTCTATATCTGGTTGTGCAAATAATAATTCGCTATTTTTTTCATTCACGCTACCACCATATAAGATGGTTAACTGCTGTGCTACATCGCTATCCGAAGAAGCAACCTTCTCGCGGATAAACTTGTGCACGGCTTGCGCTTGCTCAGGAGAGGCAGTCTTACCTGTGCCAATGGCCCAAACGGGCTCGTATGCTACCACAGAATTCTTCAGTGCTGCTACACCTAATTTGCTAATTACAGCATCAATTTGAGCTGCAACCACTAATTCAGTTTCGTTTGCTTCACGTTGCTGCTCGCTTTCACCCACACATAGGATAGGAGTTAAGCCAACTTGCTGCGCTCGCGCAAACTTATCTGCAACAACGTCATCTGACTCACCGTAAATGCTACGACGTTCAGAATGGCCAACTAACGTATAAGCTGCGCCTAGGTCTTTGACTAGCTGAGCATCTACTTCACCCGTAAATGCGCCTGCTTGATTTTCAGAGACTGTTTGCGAACCAAACGTGACGTTTTGTTGCTGCAAAGAACTCAACAATGGGAATGGTGGAAACACCACTATATCCAGTTCATCCGTTTGAACATTTTTAATAGCAGTTGATAACTGTTCAACAAGCTCTAAAGAGCCGTTCATTTTCCAATTACCTGCGACCATCGGCTTACGTGTTGCCATTATTCCACTCCACATTTGAAAGCGGGCAAGATACTAACTCGACTTGCCCGAAGTTACAAGAGGTTATTGTTATGCCTCGGTTTGTTTGCTCACAGTTTCGACAACTTCAGCTATTTTGCGAGCACTATCAAGTACAACTTTTTCTTGCTCAGCTTCAACCATTACTCGAACAACAGGCTCTGTACCTGATTTTCGAAGTAATACTCGGCCTGTATCACCTAATTGCTCTTCAACATGCGCTACCATCTCAACTACAGCTTGATCTTGCGTTGGATCGGTACCTTGTGGGTAACGAACATTGATCATTTTCATTGGGTACTTTGTAAAACCTGCCCCTAAGTCTTGCAACGTTTTATTCTGTGCAACCATTGCCGCTAACACTTGCAAGCTTGAGATAATGCCGTCACCCGTGCTGATTAAATCAAGATTTAATACATGGCCTGAGCTCTCACCACCGATTTTCCAGCCATTTTCTTGCAGTAGTTCCATCACGTAGCGGTCGCCTACTTTACTACGAGCAAAGCCAATACCGCGCGCTTTTAATGCATTTTCAAGGCCCATGTTAGACATAACAGTGCCAACAACACCCCCACCTAAAATATCGTCATTAGCGGCTTGGCAAGCAATGATATAAACAATGTCATCACCATCAAATACACGACCATTGTGGTCAACCATCATTACTCGGTCACCATCACCATCGTAGGCAATACCAACATCAGCATTGTGTTCTAATACTTTGCGTTTAAGCGTTTCAACATGGGTTGCACCACACTCTAGGTTGATATTTACCCCGTTTGGCTCACAAGCATGACAGATTACTTCAGCACCTAACTCACGCATTACTGACGGTGCAATGTGGTATGTAGCACCATTTGCGCAATCGAGTACAATTTTTAAACCTTCAAGCGATAAGCCTTGTGGGAATTGGCTTTTACAAAATTCAATGTAACGACCATCAGCCGTTTCTAAACGACGCGCTTTACCAAGTTTGTCAGAGGCAACGCAGGTCATTGGCTCATCCATCATAGCTTCAATTTCAAGCTCAACCTCATCAGGTAGTTTTAAGCCTCTGCTTGAAAAGAATTTAATACCATTATCATGATAAGGATTATGCGATGCACTGATCACAATACCCGCTTCAGCGCGGAAAGTTTGTGTTAAATAAGCAACAGCAGGCGTCGGCATTGGGCCTAATAAAACAACATCGATACCAGCAGCAATTAAGCCTGCTTCAAGTGAGGTTTCGAGCATGTAGCCAGAAATACGGGTGTCTTTACCAATAATGACTTTTTTGGTGCCAATTTTCGATAATACACGGCCTGCAGCCCAACCAAGCTTTAGGGCAAACTCTGGAGTGATTGGGAATTCACCCACCATGCCTCGTACACCATCCGTACCAAAATATTTTCTTGTTTTACTCATTTGTAATTCCTTTAGTACATGCTTGCCAAACGCTAAGCACATCAACTGTTTCTTGTACGTCATGAACGCGAATGATTTTTGCACCATTTTGTGCAGCTATCAGCGCACCGGCAAGGCTTCCCGCTAAGCGTTCATTGGTATCTCTATTTAATAAATTACCGATCATTGATTTACGAGATAATCCCGCAAGCACCGGTAATTTGAATTGGTTAAATACATCAAACTTATTTAAAATTTGGTAATTATGAGTCAGTGTTTTACCAAAGCCAAAACCTGGGTCTAAAATAATACGCTCATGCTGAATGCCCGCTTGCTCACATGCGGCTAAGCGCTCTGCAAAGAATTCGTTAATATCAGCAAATAAATCATCATAATGTGGGTTACTTTGCATCGTACGAGGCTGACCTTGCATATGCATTAAGCAAATTGCCACCTCTGGGTATTGTGCCAATACCTCTATTGCCCCTGGCTCTTGCAAAGCTCTGACATCATTAATGATATCAGCCCCTGCAATTATCGCTTGGCGCATTACCTCACTTTTGCTGGTATCAATAGAAATAATACAATCACTGCTTGCTCTAAGCGCTTTCACTAAAGGAATAACGCGTTCAAGCTCATCTTCAAGAGATACATCAGGTGCCCCTGGGCGGGTTGACTCACCACCTATATCAATTATTTTTGCGCCTTGATTTAATAACGTATGAGCTTGTTTGACAGCGCTGTCTAGCCGGCAATAACTACCGCCATCAGAGAATGAATCTGGAGTGACATTTAAAATCCCCATCACCACTGGGGAATCGAGGTGTAATGTGCGACCTCGAGGTAAGTTAAGAACGGTCATTGAACACCTATGCTATAAATTAGCGTCAATTGCGCATTTATTATTCTAGATAACAGTTTGAAAATTGCGCATTTTTTGAAATAAAAAAGCCCCGACTAGCGGGGCCTTTCTGTGTCTAATTGTACCGACTATTCGGCTTTGTCATCAACATTTGTTTTTGTTTCTGATGATTCTTCTGGCTCTTTAGTGTCGTTTTCGACAACTTTTGCAGCAGAAGGAGCTGGATTTTTATCATCTGAACGGCGGTCATGAACATCACGTGGCTCACGTACAGGATGACGTGCCATTAAGTCATCAATTTGACCCGCATCGATCGTCTCATACTTCATGAGTGCATCTTTCATTGCATGTAAGATATCAATGTTATCTTTAAGGATTTGCTCTGCACGTTGATAGTTACGGTCTGAGAATAAACGAACTTCGCTGTCGATAACTTTTGCTGTTTCATCAGACATGCTCATAGCACGGCTACCGCCGCCACCCATGTACATTTCGTTTTGATCTTCAGCGTAAAGTAACGGACCAAGTTTTTCACTTAGACCCCATTGGGTAACCATTTTACGAGCAATATCTGTTGCACGTTCAATATCGTTACTTGCACCAGTTGTCACTTTATCTTCACCGTAGATAAGTGCTTCAGCGATACGACCACCGTAAAGACTCGAGATCATTGACTCTAATAGCTCTTTTGAATGGCTTACACGATCTTGCTCAGGCAGGTACATAGTGACACCTAAAGCACGACCACGAGGAATGATAGACACTTTATACACTGGATCATGTTCAGGCACCATGCGACCAACAATCGCGTGACCCGCTTCATGGTAAGCAGTCATTTCTTTTTCCTGCTCACTCATCACCATGGTCTTGCGCTCTGCACCCATCATGATTTTATCTTTTGCAGCGTCAAATTCTGCCATGCTTACAACGCGTTTGTTACCACGAGCTGCATATAAAGCGGCTTCGTTAACTAAGTTTGCAAGGTCAGCACCAGAGAAACCAGGTGTACCACGTGCAATTACCGCAGCTTCGACGTTGTCACCTAATGGCACTTTACGCATGTGAACTTTAAGGATTTGTTCACGGCCTCGAATATCAGGAAGACCAACAACAACTTGACGGTCAAAACGGCCAGGACGTAATAACGCAGGGTCTAATACATCAGGGCGGTTCGTTGCAGCGATAACGATAATACCTTCATTACCTTCAAAGCCGTCCATTTCTACAAGCATCTGATTTAGCGTTTGCTCACGCTCATCGTGACCACCACCCATGCCAGCGCCACGTTTACGGCCTACTGCATCGATTTCATCAATAAAGATGATACAAGGTGCTGCTTTTTTAGCTTGCTCGAACATGTCACGTACACGTGATGCACCAACACCAACAAACATTTCTACGAAATCAGAGCCTGAAATTGTGAAAAACGGCACTTTAGCTTCACCAGCTACCGCTTTAGCTAGTAATGTTTTACCTGTACCAGGAGGACCAACCATCAACACACCTTTCGGGATGCTACCACCTAGCTTTTGGAATTTTGATGGGTCACGTAAGAAGTCTACAAGTTCAGTTACATCTTCTTTCGCTTCGTCACAACCAGCAACATCAGCAAACGTTGTTTTAACTTGGTCTTCACTCATCAGGCGCGCTTTACTCTTACCGAAAGACATCGCGCCTTTACCGCCACCACCTTGCATTTGACGCATGAAGAAAATCCACACACCAATAAGCAGTAACATCGGGAACCAAGAGATTAAAATGCTGGCGAGGAATGACTGCTCTTCTGGCTTAACGCCTTTTACATTAACGTTGCTTTTTAAAAGATCATTCAAGATGTCTTTATCATACATAGGCATGATGGTTTGAAAGCGCTCACCATTTGTTTTAGTACCAGTAATCGTACCAGTGGTGCTTTCAATTGAGACTTCTTGGATAGCGCCACTGCGAGCGTCGCTAACAAATTGAGTGTAACTTGTTTGGCGATCTGCCTGATCACCACCATTAAAGCTCTGGAACACTGACATTAGCACTACTGCAATGACCAGCCAGAGTATTAGATTTTTCGCCATATCGCTCAAGGAGTTAACCTCTTGTATCCAATTAATTTAAATTCAACTTAACGCAGCACAACTGTACTACAGTTTGTAACCTGTCGCCACTATATATACTTCCCGAGAGCGGGCACGTGACGCATCGGGCTTTCTAATTTTCACTGCTTTAAAGCTATTACGTACTTCTTGTAAGTATTGATCAAATCCTTCACCTTGGAAGACTTTGACACAAAACGCACCATTTTTCTTTAAAACTTGGTGGCACATATCTAATGCTAATTCGACTAAATACATACTACCCGCTTGGTCCACTGATGTATTACCACTCATATTGGGTGCCATATCAGAAAAAACTACATCAACATTTTTTCCGTCAATACGTGTTAATAGTGCATCAAGTACCGCTTCTTCACGAAAGTCACCTTGCAAGAAATCAACACCTGCTAAGGAATCCATAGGCAAGATATCACAAGCAATAACCTGACCTTTATCACCAACCTTTTCAGCTAAATACTGTGACCAACTTCCTGGCGCAGCACCTAAATCAACCACCGTCATCGATGGTTTGATTAATTTATCTTTGTTTTGAATTTCGTCTAATTTGAATACCGCACGAGAGCGCCAACCTTTCTTTTGCGCTTCGTGAACATAAGGATCGTCGAAATGTTCCTTCAGCCAACGCTTAGAACTGGCTGAATGTTTTTTATTTGCCATAAAATTAATACGTAACTAATTAGTAATATTCTCTAGATGGCGTTAGAATACCCTTAATTCAAGCCATATTCAGCAAAATTTGTAACATGATGAAATTATCGAACAAACAAAAGCAGTTTTTAAAAGGCCAAGCGCACAGTTTAAAACCTGTTGTATTACTTGGTGCAAACGGATTAACCGAAGGCGTTTTAGTTGAAATCGAAAGCGCTCTAGAAATTCATGAGTTAATCAAAGTTAAAGTTCCTACAGATGAACGTGAAACTAAAACATTGATTTTTGATGCAATTGTTCGCGAGACAGGCGCAACAAAACTACAAACAATTGGTCATACAATTGTACTGTATCGTCAAAGCGAAGAGAAAAAGATTCAATTACCGCGCGGTTAATCCTGCCTTGTGGAGTTTCGAATCAGAAAAAGCCAGCAAATTTGCTGGCTTTTTTGTAGGCAAAAATAATTTTCCATTAATTTGTAACTAAACTTTTTTACCTAAGCTATTTTTGCTCTCGCGTGAATTTAAGAACCCGATTGATAAACTCGGTAGTAAGCTCGTTAATTAACCCAGTTTCGGCATTAAGAACTAAGCTAAACCCGATGTTTAGATGCGGAAATACAACAATATCGCTGCGATAACCTTGTACCCAACCGCTATGGTAGTAAAGCACTTCATCATCATAATCATAAACACGCCAACCTAATCCATAATAAGCATCTTTTACATGTTCACGCCAAACCCTACGACGAGTTTCTTTTTTAGTATGTGTATAAGGGCGGGTTTGTTTGATCAATGCCTCGAGTGGTAATACGTCAGGGTATTGCCCTAACTGTGCATTCAACCAAATCGCCATGTCATTTGCGCTGGCGTTCACTCCTGCAGCCGCAGGCACTTTATAATAGTTTTTCTTCAAGCGTGATGTATACCATCGTTTTCTGCCGCGCACATGAGGGTGAGCATAATTATCATCTTTCACCATCCCCTCAAAACCAACACTCGCATCCGCCATTTTTAATGGTGCAAAAATATACTCCGAAATCCAGTGTGAGTAATCCATCTGTGTTGATTGATAAATCACAGAATCAATCAAGCTAAACATCACATTTTGATAACCGTAACATTCACTTGGTTTGCAGATAGGCTCAACAGTCAATAGCCGCTCGACAATATCTGGGTAGCTCATACGCGACTCAATTAGGTTATCGTATGCGTTAGGTACCAAGCCACTAGAGTGACTCAATATGTGATAAATTTTTAAGTCATCTTTATAAGCAGTATTAGCAAAAGCAGGAATAAACTTACTGATAGGGTCATCAATATTAAACTCCCCTTGTGCTGCCAGTTTTGCGGTTAATGAACCCGCAAAGGTTTTTGAGACGGATGCCAATCGAAAGCGGGTATGTTTATCGACTCTGCGGCCTTTTTCTATTTTTGTTCGACCAATACCGTTAATAAAATCATCATGACCAATATTTACAATTGCCAATGAGCCACCTGGGATCCCTTTACTTTTTAGTTTTCGGGTGAGGTGTTTATTATAATCAGCAACGAATGTTTGCCATTGCTTATCACTCGAAGCAGCTTCACCACTAACAAAAAGCAGTGTTAAAGAAAAAAGAAAGGAAATTAAAAATAAGCTGTACTTCATTATTTATTTTTTTAAGTCTGTTTAGGAAGTTTCTTATAACATAATATCATGAACTTTTGCCTCGACTAACGTACAATACGCTTAATCTTAATTATTTATGGGTAGATTATTTTTTATGCGCTTATTCGTGCTTTTATTTTTTGCTTTAATTTCAGTCGGTTGCGCCCTTAAACCAGAGCCAGCGCCGTTACTTACAATGCCAAAAAAACCGAGCTTACAGAGCCAGCGTTTTCAAGTTGAGTATCAAACAGAGCATGCATCACCTAAAGTAAAATCGGTACAACTACCAGCTCATACAGTAAGTAAAAATCAAACCGTCATGATAGTTGCCGACAAAACCAGTGTCACAGATACACTGTACTCTCAACTAACTGAGGCACTTACAGCTAAGCAGTTAAAAGTCGTAGCCGAAGGCGCACAAGCAGATTATACCCTATCTATCCATCAGCTTGATCTGGAGCTTATTGAAGAAACAGAATACCAATTGGTGAAACCCAAAAAGCCAATTTCTTTATTCGATGAAGTCGCCAAGCAATACCCTGTTCAACAATGTGCGACTATTTTAGGCCAAGTAAGTATGCGCCTAACTCATAAAAAAACAGGTGACGTTGTCTGGTTTGCAAAATCGTCAATTGATAGCGCAAGCTTTCACCGCGAGCCGCTAATCTACAGCTTTGAGCAACAACAACTAATAAAGAATGAACTTGAAGTAGCCAGCTTTGTGCATGAGCAAAATTCAGAGCAAGCACGTATGGCACGTGTGAATAAAGACGTGACGATACCTGAGTATCAGACCATTACACGCATGGACATGTTAAAAAAAGAACAAGGCCCGTGTACCCGTACTGAAGTTAGTGCTCTTACGCCTATGATGCAATACTATCTTAGCAGTATCTTAATCGATAAAATCAAAGTTCAATAAATAACTTTCGCTGTTTGTCTGCCCATAGGCAAACAGCGCCCTTCACCATCTCCTCAACATCATTTCATTCGTCTGTTGCTACATTTTTTTACAGATTACAGGAACTCATTAACAATATACTATATGCTATTACCCTTTCTTACAGACAGACAAGGAAGCCACGTTGCGAGCTCAAAGTACCCTATTTTTAATATGTTTAACCTTGCTAAGTACCCCAAGCCTAGCAAGTAATCGCTATTATGCCGACAATACACTAGAGCCTAGCCAAGGCTTTGCATGGGATTGGGGCATAGGCGCTGGGTATTACATTGAAGACTCGTATCTAATAGGCATGGACTCTTACAATGATGGCTTTGAACCAGATATTCACCTTGCCGTTTCTTACAACAATTTTTACCTTGATTATGATCAAAGCCAACTTAGTGGTGGTTTGACTCTGGGTTATAGTGTTATCGACAAATTTGAATGGGGCTTAGACCTAGTAGGCACAAATGTTCAATCTGGTTTTGATGATACAGGCTTAACTTTTTACGGTGACGAAGTCATCGCAGAACTCGAAGGTATAAAAAGCCGTAATTATGATTTTGATGTTGGCCTTCGCCTATCACGCCGTTTCGAAAACTCACAAATCTCATTTGAGTATTTACATGATGTTTCTGGTACCCACAACGGCTGGGTGATGAATTCATTTTTTAGTCAGATTATCCCTTGGCGAAATTGGGAGTTCCGCTCTGGTGTTGGCTTAAGTGCTTACTCTAATGATTTTACTGACTATTACTTTGGAATTTCACCATCAGAATCTTTATTAACACGCCCTGTCTATGATCCTGATACCTCGTACAGTTTAATTTTTGAATTCCATGCTGAATACCCTATAAATAGGCATTGGGTGTTTCTAACTGGCTGGCTTTCAACCTGGTTTTCTAAAGACATTCATCAAAGCCCAATTATTTCGCAAGAGTATCAGCATAAAGCCAAGGTAGGCGTGCGTTATGTTTTTTAAGTATTGTGTAACGTTAACAATATTATTTGCAAAACCCGTGTTTGCCCAAGATCAAGCAAATACAGATAATGCGTTAGTTGCATTGCCTGATACATGCGTAGCCTTACGTGAAGGTAGAAATTGCTTTGCCGAGGTGGATATAACCTGGCAACAACATAATACTGGCAATTACTGCTTACGCAACGCTCAAAGTAAGCACATCATGCAATGCTGGTTAATGCAACAAAAAGGGCTATTTAGATACCAGTTTGATTCTGCTGAAAGTGTTGGTTTCGAGCTAATAAATAGTAATAACGGTAAAGTTGTCGCAAGCACAGAAATACAATTGCAATGGGTCTATAAAAATCGTCAGAAGAAACGACGCTGGCGATTGTTTTAACTAGGAGTGAATAATGGAACATTATGGGACCATCTTATTGGTTGAAGATGATATATCTCTTGCCAACTGGGTTGCAGAATATTTAATCGAACAAGGCTACCAAACAACACTATGTCAACGCGGTGACCAAGTTGTTGAGCAAGTACGTAAAACAAACCCAGACTTGGTTTTGTTAGATATTATGCTACCAGGGCAAGACGGTATTAGTGTGTGCCGTGACTTAAGGCAGTTTTATCAAGCCCCAATTATTATGCTAACCGCTCGTGATGATGAAATGGATGAAGTGATTGGCCTTGAAGTGGGTGCAAGCGATTATATGATGAAGCCCGTTCGTCCCCGTGCATTATTAGCACGTATTAAAGCGGCACTGCGCTCTAAAACTGATACGCAAGAGTCAACAGCCAACTCTGAACTAATAAATGTGGGTAAGTTATCAATTAATACTGAATCACGTACCGTTTACTTGGCAGATGAAGAAGTTCATATTTCAAGTGCTGAATACCTTCTACTCCATTACTTAGCAAGTAATGCAGGCCAAGTTGTATCCCGCGACTCTGTGTTTAAAGCGACGAAAGGTCGAGAGTATGATGGCTTAGACAGAAGTGTGGATGTGCTCATTTCATCGTTACGTAAAAAATTTAATGATGACCCACAACACCCTGAAAAAATTAAAACCATCTGGGGCAAAGGCTATTTACTTGTTGCCACGGCATGGCAATAGCATTGAGCGCCTGTGAAAAAGTTTTATCTTTCGCTACTTGGTAGTGCTTTACTTTCAATCATTGTTTTGGGTTGGCTAATTGATGCTTTCAGTCAGCAAACCCAAGCTCCTCAAGATGTGTTTTCTAGCGAAACACAAATGATTAAAGGGTTTGCAAAACAAATCGCCAAGCTTGACGCTAAACAGCGCGAGCAAGCTATCACGGATATTAATCAAGACTTTGCAGTGCAACTTGAGTATCGCCCGACGCAATCGCTTGCGCTACCTCATTCATTGTTAGCACAAATGACCCAACCTAGCGGTCTGATCCTCGAAGATCAACAAGGCTACTATTTACTTTATAGTGAAGCCGCTTTAGGCACGCACCACTTAAAAATGCGTTTAGATAAAGACTTAACACACGAACAAGGCAACGATGTGTTACTCACCTTGTTGTTCTACGCTGGGTTATGCGTATTTATGGGCTTTATCATTGCGCCACTAGCTAAGCGTTTAACCGTTTTAAACGAAGCAGCAAAACGCTTTGCCAAAGGCGATTTAAAAAGTCGTATTCACTTATCTCATTTTACCTATATCAAAGATGTTGAGCTAACATTCAACCGTATGGCTAGCCAAATCGAAAAACTGCTTGATGAGAATAAGTTGATGGCATCGAGTTTATCTCACGATATTCGCACACCTATCGCCTGCTTGCGGTTTGGTCTTGAAGCAGCGCAAGATTGTAGTAGTGAAGAAAAGCGCCTTGAGTATCTTGCTCGCATGGAAAACGACTTAGATCAAATGGAGTCAATGCTAAAGAGTTATCTGGCATTTGCTACCCTTGAGCAAAAAGCGAATCAATTGACCTTCAATCATTCTGATTTAGAAACCTACATCCTTACACTCATTCATCAAATTGAACCTAAAGTAGAACAACATGGCTTACGCATTAATCACCGCGTTGAAGGCGATGATATTTGTGCTGATTTGCACTGGTTAGCTCGGGCCATTGTTAATTTATTAAGTAATGCTTGCGACTTTGCTGAATCTGAAATTTTACTCAGTGCAACCAGTACCAGTGAACTCGTTACCATAAAGATTGAAGATGACGGCCCGGGTGTCAGCGAACAAAACTGGCAAAAAGTATTTAGTCCATTTTTCCAAGAACAAACACATCGAAATCGGGATGGAGAAAGCTACGGGCTAGGTTTAGCCATTGTCGCTAAAGTTGCTGACTGGCACCACGGCACCGTCAGCGTTACAAAGAGCGAACAGCTCAGAGGCGCGTGTTTTACTCTTTCAATTCAAAATAAAAGCCTTTAAACATGTTTCAATTACGTTAATTGTCTCGTATTGTAGAGAACAATTGCACGAAATGTACGCTGACTTCAAAGATAACAATATATAGAACGAATTTGACCTAGATTAACCCTTTTTATTTAGCGTTAATTAAAGTAGATTGTCAGCGCCGTCACAAATAGAGAAGTAACAACAATATGAGCGCATCACGTGGGGAGTTCAGCTCCCGCTTTGGATTTATTATGGCTGCAGCAGGCTCTGCTGTTGGCTTAGGAAATATTTGGGGTTTCCCAACACAAACTGCAAGTAATGGCGGTGCCGCATTTTTAGTGGCTTATTTAGTGTTAGCATTTTGTCTTGCTTATCCTGCTTTAATGGCTGAGTTAGTGATTGGTCGTCATGGTCAAGCAAATGCTGTCACTTCACTTCGAAAAGTAACAAATCAAGTATGGCAAAAAAAGTTTGCCTTCATAGTTGGCTTTGGCGGTATTATTTGTGCGGGCCTAATCCTAAGCTTCTATGCGATAGTGGCTGGCTGGATGCTGAGCGCTACACTCGAACCCGCAGCACAATTAGTGGGGCAAGAGCAAGCTAGCACTTGGCTTAGTGAGCAGTCACTATCAAGAAACCTTATATTTACTGCTACATTTATTATTTTAACCGTTGCGATTATCTCTAAAGGCGTCGAAAACGGCATTGAAAAATGGTCGAAGCGCTTAATGCCTGCCCTGTTAGGTATTTTGTTTATGCTGATCATCTATGTAATGACTCAAGATGGCGCAATGGCAGGCCTAAAAGCGTATTTAGTGCCAGACTTTTCATCGATTTTAAACCCTGAGTTATTAGTGAATGCGTTAGGGCAAGCATTTTTCTCACTATCGCTTGGTACCAGCGTAATGATCATCTACGGCTCATACATCAGCAAAAAGGAGAACTTAGTATCGTTAGGCGCTTATGTGACTTTAATCGATGTGTTCATTGCATTTGTTGCCGGTTTACTTATTATTCCTGCGATGTATGTAGCCCAGGCACAAGGTGTTGAGATTTTCTCTGCAGAAGGTGCACTACTTTCAGAAGATACCTTAGTATTCCAAGTGCTACCGGCGCTTTTCACCAGCATGGGTGATGTGGGTATTTTTGTTGGTTTTGCTTTTTTCGCGTTAATGAGTATTGCAGCATTAACGTCATCAATTTCGATGCTAGAAGCACCTGTTTCTTATGCTGTTGAACGTTTTGCGCTAAAGCGAGTACAAGCGACTTGGATCATTGGCGGTATTATTGCCCTTATCAGTTTTACAATTGTCTTTAACCTAGGCACCTTGTTTGGTTTTGTGATCACCTTAACAACTAAGATTGGTCAACCTATTCTAGGCTTAATGTGTTGTATTTTTGTTGGTTGGATTTGGCATCGCGGGTCGTTACTAAAAGAAATTCAACAAGGGTGCCCAGAAGCTGCTAGTAGTTTCTTTTGGAAAGTATGGCCATGGTATATCAAGTTTATTTGCCCACTCGCCATTGCACTCGTATTCGC
The DNA here is from genome assembly GCF_014349195.1 of Pseudoalteromonas sp. BZK2. NCBI lineage: Bacteria > Pseudomonadati > Pseudomonadota > Gammaproteobacteria > Alteromonadales > Pseudoalteromonadaceae > Pseudoalteromonas > Pseudoalteromonas sp. BZK2. Next base: position 77,963 of record NZ_JACSOG010000011.1, read on the forward strand.
GAACTCTTTGTTAAGCTAGTAAGCATTTATGTTTGAAGTGGCCCCATAGGCTACTTCAAACACATATCCTGATGTGGAATACCATCTTCTAAGTAATCATTCCCTACATTTTCAAAACCAAATTGCTGATAAAACCCTGTTAGATAACACTGAGCACCAATCATAATCGCTTTATCAGGCCAATGCGTCTTACATGTATCAATCGCGATTTGCACCAGCTTGCTTGCGAGTCCTTCACCACGAAATTGCTCTGCAACCAGCACTCGACCAAATGCGCTAAATTGCTCATTCTTTTTATAGCATCGTGCATAGGCTGCCACCTGATGACCTTTAAACAAGAACACGTGTTGGGTCAGTGCATTGTTATCCACTTCGTCAATTTCTGGGTAAGGGCAAGTTTGCTCTACCACAAATACATCAACCCGCGCCCGTAAAATGGCAAATAACTCATCTTTACTGAGTTCGTTATAACTTTTAATAGAAAACATAATGCTCCTTAATGAAGACAAAAAACCCAGCCATAGCTGGGTTTTAACTCGTTATTCAGTCGTTAACCTTTAAGCAAATAATCGTTCTAGCTGATCACACAACTGCGATAGATTTACATGATCATGCTCAATCGTTAAATCGACATAACCATCGCCTCTAAAGGCACGATCAAGCTCAATGAGTACATGAGTTTTATGCGCTTCAGGCACAAACGACAACTCAATCTCTTGTAAGCCAAATAGGCTTCGGCTATTTGGACGATATTCAAGTTCTTGGTAACAGCCTGAATGCGATTGAAAAGTAGGCGCTTTTAAATAACCCTTTTCTACATCTGCTTTCACTAAGCTAAAACCAAGTCTATCCATCGCTTCCATTAACGTGCTTACAGCGTCATTAGGATAAATGTGTAATGCATCACGATCAGTTGGATCAAGGGCTAGATCAATGTCTAAGCCTGTTTCAAGCCAAACATGCGATTGGTTATAACCAGCGTTAATTTCAGTGATCGGGGTTTCAGAATGTAGGCGAGCTTCGAATGGGATATGCTTTTCAGCGCCCGCCGCAATCATGCCAATATCTGTAATTCGCCATTTTTCTATCACATGGTTTGTAAAATACTCACCGTCATCACTTTCAACTTTCACACGGGTCATAAGTGCTAGGTCTAAACCCGAAATTTCTTGATCAACATCACCACCTTTGATGACTATCACGGCATTAAATTTTTGACCAGGTTGTAAATGCTCTGTCTCAAGTACAGTGTCAACTTTTGCTGCACCAATACCTACTGATGCAAGGATTTTCTTAAACATCTATTCTCCTTAAGCCAGCTTCTTAGTTATGGCTTAAATTCCTTTGTTAATGCATCTTAACCACAATTAAAAGCTATTGTCAGCGAAAAAATGTTGCTTTTGGCGGATTAATCAATAAATCATGGATAAGTGCTTATTTTTTGAACTCTTCTTGCTCGATATTGTTTTCCAATAACGAATATTTCGCTACACTGCTAGCAAATGAAGCTAAAAGAACAATTATGGAACTTATCTACTTTGCTACCGCTTTCGTGTTTGGCTTTGCCATTTATCAATTAAAGCTACCTCCTCTCATCGGCTTTTTATTAGCAGGCTTTGCGCTTAATCTTTATGGCTATAAAACAACCGAACTACTAAATACATTAGCAAACCTCGGTGTAACACTATTACTTTTTAGCATAGGTCTAAAACTTAAAGTGTCTAATTTAATGAAACCGCAAGTGTGGGCGCCTGCCTCAATGCACATTGTTCTGAGCAGCACGCTGTTTAGTGGTTTTATGTTACTGCTAGGTGCCCTTGCACTGCCTTTATTTAGTGAACTTACTTGGCAAAGTGCATTGTTAGTCGGCTTTGCTTTTAGCTTTTCAAGTACCGTATTTGCCGTAAAAGTATTGGAAGAACGCGGTGAGATGGCAAGCCTGCATGGTAAAATCGCCATTGGCATTCTAGTTATGCAAGATATCTTCGCTGTTATCTTCTTAGCCATCAGTACAGGTAAAGCACCGAACATGTGGGCACTGGCATTATTAGTGGGATTGCCTATTTTACGTCCAGTAATGTTTTGGGTATTAAATCGCTCAAAACACGGTGAACTATTACCTTTATTCGGGTTTTTCTTTGCACTAGTTTTAGGTTACCAAGCATTTGAATTTGCAGGTCTTAAAGGTGATTTAGGTGCGTTGATTATCGGTATGATGTTCGCATCACACAAAAAAGCAGGTGAGTTATCAAAATCATTACTGAATTTAAAAGATGTGTTACTGGTTGGCTTTTTCTTAAATATTGGTTTGAATGCCGAACTGACAAGTCACGCAGTGATTGTTGCACTTATCATTATACTCGTCTTGCCACTAAAAGTTGCACTTTATTATGTACTGACAAACGCATTTAAGTTACGTGCTCGTACTTCGTTATTAAGTGCATTTAGCTTAGCCAATTACAGTGAGTTTGGCCTGATCGTTTGCGCAGTTGCAGCTACCAGCAATTTAATTACTTCTGAATGGCTGGCAGTTATGGCTATTGCAGTTTCAATCACATTTGTTTTAGCCTCGCCTCTTAACAAACGATCTAATGAGATTTATGTCAAAATCGAACATTGGCTACTTAAATTTGAAAGTGACAGCCGTCTTGCTGAGGAACTACCTGTTAATTTAAATGATACTAAAATCGTGATATTTGGCATGGGCCGTATTGGCACGGGTGCTTATGAAACGATTAGCCAAACCCATCCAAATCTTGTCGCGGGTATTGATATCAAACCTGATGTAGTAGAAAAGCACATCAAACGCGGTCGTCGGGTATTACTCGCTGATGCAACAGATCCTGATTTTTGGCAACGTGTAAATCATTCACATGTCGGTATGGTAATGCTCGCTATGCCTAAACATATGCAGAATATTTTTGCTTTGGAGCAACTACGAGCCTCAGGTTACCAAGGACAAGTTACTGCAATTGCCAATTATCCAGATCAGCAAAAAGAACTAGAAGATATGGGCGTTGACTCTACTTATAACTTTTATTTAGAGGCAGGAAGTGGTTTTGCAGAGCATGTAAAGCAAAAACTTTTTTCTTAGCACCTAAAATAATTATTGGTACTTAAGGATGGTGCCAATAATTATCTCTAAAATTTTCAGCAAGTTGCATAGTCAGGTTAAAATCACCTGTTTTTTAGTTCCCTTTATTAGGTCAACTCTATTTACAAAGCTTTACATGTAGATTAGCAATCACCAATAAAAAAAGAGTAGAATCCTAAGAGTACTAATAGCTTAGTATCTATTTTTAACACAAAGAAGTGACACAGTATAAGCATATTACGACTAGCATATGCGTAACTGTAAACTGATTAGGGTTGTTTAAATGAAGAATAAGTTTACCAACGAAGTTTTGGCAGACACGGATGATGCGCGTTCTGGGAAACTTTCAGACATTCAGCAGCAGCTTGATGAATTACAACAAAATGGCATGACCCCAATGGATATAAGGGAGGTGCTTTTTAACAAGATGCTCGATATCTATCAGGTACCTAATGATCACTTTCTGAGAGATGCAGAAACACCAGAAAGAATTGATGATCCGTCTATTGCATTGCAATTGCAACAGCTCGGTTTTTCAAAAAAACCTCGATATCAATTACACTAACTACTAGGCATTACTCTAGTAGTATCTATTCTGAGGGCCTACCTCCCTCACTAAATAGGCTGTTTCTTGCCCGTCACAGCCTATTTTCTCTCTTATTTTTACCGTATCATCTAGCTTTAAAATTTCTTTGAGATAAAGATGGATACAGCTGAACTCAAACGTGCCATAAATACTAAGATGCCATTTGGAAAGTATGCTGGCCGCCCTTTATTGTTACTCCCTGAGCCTTATTTAGTTTGGTTTAAACAGCAAGGATTTCCAGACTCTAAATTAGGAGCACAACTGGCGATGATGTATGAAGTGAAGCTAAATGGCCTAGAAAAAATGCTCATGCCATTATTAAATGAAAATAATTAAACTTTTTACGAACTTTTATAAATTGGTGCGGTCTATTACTTTGCTACTTGTTTATTTTTGGTTTTAATCTTTAAAAAGCGCCCTAGGCGCTTTTTTTATCCCTGTAATTTAAAGCGAGTTACTTTTAAATAAATGAATAGTAAATTTAGCTCCACCTAATGGTGAATCACACACCTCAGACTGCCCTTGATGCCAACTAACAATTTTAGCAACAATCGCAAGGCCTAAGCCAAAGCCGCCAGTTTTCTTGTCACGGCTTTTATCTAGACGAGTAAATGGCTTAAAAATACTTTGCCACTCAGACTTAGCTATCCCTGGGCCGTCGTCTTCAACACTTATTTGTATTGAATCACCCAACTCTTCAAGGCTGACATGAATTTTATGGTTTGCGTATTTTTGTGCATTGCCTAATAAATTTTGAATACAACGCGCCATAAAATGCTCGTCACACTCATAGTAAAGCTGCCTAGGCGCACTCACTGCTACATCGATATCAGTAGCAAATTCGAGCTTATTCACGACACTGTTAATAAGCGCTGTAAGGTCACACGAACGTGGCTTTAAGCTTGGTTGATGCGAATCAAGTCGTGCGTATTCAAGCATCTCAGACACTAGCGCTTCAAGCTCAGCAATATCAGCCTGCATATTATCTATATAACTATAAGATTTCTCATTTTCAATTTGCTCTTCAAGCATAGCAACGGCAAACTTTAAACGCGCCAACGGTGTTCTAAACTCATGAGAAACAGAAGAAGTCAGTTCTTGCTGCGCAGCTAGTAGGTACTGAATACGCTCTTGCATAGCATTAAGCGTGCCTGTAATTGGCAAAAAAAATGATTTAGATGCATCACGCAATTCGAAATCTTGTGAGCCGCCTACCGCCTCACAAGCTAAAGTGAGTTTGTTAAAGTCTCGCCAAAGTAACAGGCTCCAAAGACCAATAGGAAGACCAATAATGGCTAGTAATAAAAAATAGGGCCAAACAGAGCTAAAGTTAGGATTTGATATTGAGAGTGGACCAACTTGTAATAGCTGAGTATCATTAATAGTAATGTACCAAATTACCTTCTGCTGTTGATTAAAAAGATACAGGTAGTGATCATTTTGTAATTGTGTTTTGAGGTTTGTTGGTAGAGCGAGATCAGTTAAATCAATTAGCTCGCTATTAAACTCTTGCTGTAATTTAGCTAAGCCATTATCAGTTTGACTTAATAGCCATAATGATTTACCAAACTCTTGATCTAGAGCGATTTGTTGCTGTGTGTCTTCATAGGGCCATAACTGCTCTATGACCCCACTAACAAGAAACAGAGAAACTATTATGTAAAGATATAAGCTAGCAAACAGTTTCCCCATTAATGATTACATATCCCATGCATCAGAAACGAACAGGTAACCTTGCCCCCAAACTGTTTTAATTCGGTATGGTTTATCACTGTTATCACCTAATTTCTTACGGATACGCGATACACGTACGTCAACGGTTCGGTCTAAACCATCATATTGACGACCAATCATATGTTGATGAACATGCTCACGACTTAACACTTCACCTGCATTTGAAGCAAGCAACCAAAGCAGCTCAAATTCATGAGAAGTCAGTGTAATTTCACTGCCTTTAAGTGTAACAATGCGGCTAGTTTTATCAATGGTTAAATCGCCAAAGCTAAGCTCTTCTGGTGCTTTGTTTGTAGCTTGACCACGGCGTAACAATGCGTTGATGCGCGCTAATAATACGCGTGGTTCTGCAGGCTTAATAACATAATCGTCTGCACCTAGTTCAAGCCCAATTACTTGATCAAAGTCTTCACCTTTTGCTGTAAGCATTAGAATTGGTAAGTTGAATTTATCGCGTACCTGACGGCAAACACTAAAGCCATCTTTACCCGGTAACATGACATCTAAAATCATTAAATCAACTGGATTGTTCTCAAGGTATTCGAAAACTTCATCGCCGCGTTCAAGGACCGCAACATCCAATCCATTATGCTGAAGGTAATCGCGTGTTAACTGCTGTAAGCCGAGATCATCTTCAACAAGTAAAATCTTTGCCATTGGTTGCTCCTGATTTAAAAAAAGCTCCACGGTGAACGTAACCTACGCCTCGTTGTTTTTGCTTCAGTGCTTTGCACTTCGACTTTTGTGGTCGCAACTTTGCTCCCCGTGTGCGGATTGACTAAGGAGTATATTGTTTCAACCTGAACCCGCGCTTTATGGCTATAAAGCCCATTATTACTATCAGTCCAGCATTGAATTTGCTGGTTATTTTGGTATAAACACAGATCTTGAGGTTGAGCAGTTTTCCAGCTAATTTTTAATTCAAGATCACAAAATTCGTGCTGTTGTAATACAACACACACTTTTGGTGTGATATCAAACTGAGTCGCTTGTGCATAGCTTGGGGGAGCCCAAATAACAGCAACAAACACACACAGACTAAAAACAAAATACTTCATATTAAAAAATATGATTGAATCCTATAAAAGCAGTCATCGAATACGTGTGTTCAAAAAGCGGACTGTCATCCACGGCTGAGTAGTCATAATATGCTAAATGAAAACGAAGAGAGTTAGTCTCACCTAGAGGCCAACGGGCGTCGATTTTAGCATAAGGTTGCCAGCTACTGCCAACCTCTATTTCTCCGTATGATGATTCTTCGGCCGATAAACCATAAAAATAATCATTTAATTCGTTCGATTTATACCAAACACCTAAGCTCGGTGCGATACTTAAACGACCTAACTGATGGTGAGATTGCCATTGTAAGGCACTGCGAGCCCCTTTATAAACCCCGGAGACATCAGCTAGAACCTGAACAGAGAATACATGATTACTGCGGATATAGTGATAGCTCAAGCCCGCATCTAAAGCCCAGCGTCTTTTTTTTACGTCATTTGTTGTGACAACAGACTTTTCAACTAATTCATCACTACTCGTTGATTCAACAACGAAGCTATTTGACGTTTGCAAGGCAAATACATTACTAGGGTGAAAATCTATAAAAAAACGGGTCTCGGGGTTAAATTCAGTGACAATATTAACAACATGTGTGTCGCTTTCATGAAGGGAATAGCCTAAGCGACCATTATCAAAAAACCATTGTTCACCATAAAAAGCAACCTCTGGTAGCAGTATTAAAGGTAAATTGTCACCTCCATGCAATGGGTTTGTAATTACCCCAGCCCCAGTATTAACACTTAAGTGCCACTGCTCAGTATCAATTTGTTGATTTGCCATACGGCTTTCACGTTCAGTGCGAGTAGAATCATCAGCATACGCTTGACCCACACATACTAGCGCCAAAGCATAGAAAACTACGCAGAACCTGATCGTTAGAAACTTCATTATTATTTTACGACCAAAGAAAATTTTGCAATGTCAGCATAATATCAAGATGTGAACAAACTGTCCTCAGCAGGTTACAAGTATTCACAAATTTGATACATATTTCGATTAAGTTTGTTACTCCTCGACAATCTCTATGCGATTGCGACCATGTTCTTTAGCTAAGTAAAGCGCCTTATCAGCTTTAGCAATGAGCTGTTCAGGGTTACTATTTTTAGCTTTTATCGCAATACCAAAACTAGCCGTTACTTGACTCAACACCTTATCAGAATTTGGCTTCTTGATTTGTAATTTAGCGATAGTTTGGCGAAGTAGCTGTGTGAAATTAGTCATATCACTAATACTTGCAAACTGGGCCGTAAAGCAAAATTCTTCACCACCGTAACGATAGACTTGGCCAATACTGGAAACATGCTTTAATAGCTTAGCAGACACTGCTCGTAATACTTGGTCCCCTTTTTGATGTCCAAAGTTATCATTAAATGATTTGAAATGATCAATATCTATCATGGTTAATACTGATACTTGAGCTAATTCATTGTTTTTACAAAAACGCTTTATATCTTCATCAAACTTGCCACGATTCAATAACCCTGTTAATGGATCTCTTTGCGCTTTATCTTTCGACCTAATCAACTCTTGTTTTAAGTCGGTAATTTCTGCATAAGCTTGTGCTAGTTGATTTTGAAAGTCCTGTGCCCTACTTTGTAAGGTCGCTGACTCGTCACTTAGACGTTCTACACAATCAAGTACATCATCAAAGCCTGTTTCTTGGCTGATATCTGCATTTTTTAGTTTCAAATGGCATTCTTGAAGCGTTTGGTTAAACTCTGTTGAGTAATTTATTGCTTCATTGATGTCTTGATGTACCTTTCCAACAACATCATTAAAACCACCTGATAACTGATAAAACAATGCTAAATCATCACTAGATAGAAACTGGTTGAACAGCGCTTTAGCATGCTCGTGGCTGCACGTTTTAAATTCATCAATAATTTTATCTAAAGCATCATTAAGTTCGGGGGTTTTATTGCTGACATACGCATACCAAATCGCATAATTTAGCGGTGTTATTGGCATCTTGTACTTAACCATGAGAGGAATAGCTTGTTTTAAACAGTGACTTGAATAACTTAGTGAATGCTCGGCTTGCGCAGAAAGTATCATGATTCTAGGCCATGAAAATTTTATTATTTTAAATTACGTTAACAACACCTTGAAAAAAAGCAATAAAAATGGATTTTATCCATTTAAAACCAGTAAAAAACACGAAAAATAAATGCAAAAACCAATACTAAATAACTATCAAAAATTAAACCTTTTATACCAACATCAAATCGTTAACGCTAAATAGCTTGCTGAGTAAGTGATTGAGCAATGCTCCAGATAGCATTGAGCGCAGGATCATGGCGCTCTTTATTCAAAACAGCTAAACCAATTTCGAAACCAGCAACAGTCTGCTCAGCATCACTTACGATTTGCACTTTATCTTTAAGCGGACTGTTGTCCAAAACTATCTTTGGCACCATGGCAATACCTAAACCTAAGCTCACCATAGACACCATCGCTTCATGGCCTGCAACCTGAGCGTAAATTCGGCCGTGAATATTCTTTTTACGCCACCACTGCTCAAGACGTTGCCTTGATAATCCTTGCTCAGCAACAATAAACTCTAAATCTGACCAATCAATTTGTTCACTGGCAGAAAGCTTTTCGCTGATCGGGCACGTTATTTTTGGTGCTATCAATACTAATGGTGAGTACCCGACACTGGTAAAGGCAATTTGCCCAGGTAGCTTTAAAGGTTTTGCGGCAATTGCCATATCTTCATGGCCATCTAAAACACGGTTTATTGCAAGAGCGGGATCACCGGTATTAAGGGTAATTTCAATATATGGATGTTGCATTCGCAATTGCTCGAGTATTTGATGTAAAAAACTATATGAGGCAGTTACAGAGCAATAAATACTGACATTGCCATAAACATGCTGTTGCGGCTCTTGCACATTAGCCTTAAAACGATGCCAGTTAGCCAGCGTCGCATTTGCGTACTCAATGAATGACTCACCTTCGCGAGTTAATTTGACAGTGCGATTATCCCGATTAAACAACACCACCCCAACTTCTTCTTCGAGCTGTTTAATATTACGGCTCAAAGTTGGCGCACTGATATGGCAAAGCTCACTCGCTCTGGCAAAGTGTAGCGTCTTGGCTAACGCTAAAAAGTAATTAAGATGTTTGTGATCCATACCGCCACCATTTCATTTTATGAAATACTTTAATTCAAATATATCATTTTACGCAAGGTAAAAAATTGCATAGTGTTAATACATACAAAGAACATCACGTCGGTTCTTTGATTTTCTAACAAAATTGTATTTATAGGACACTAACAATGGCGAATTATTTTAATACTCTTCCTTTGAGAGAGCAGTTAGCGCAATTAGCGCAGTGTGAATTTATGGACCCAGCAGAGTTTGCTGATGGTGTAGACGCTTTAAAAGGGAAAAAACTCGTTATTGTCGGTTGTGGCGCACAAGGCCTTAACCAAGGTTTAAATTTACGTGACTCAGGCTTAGATGTTTCTTATACATTACGTGAATCAGCAATTACTGAGCGCCGTCAATCTTTCTTAAACGCATCTGAAAACGGTTTTACTGTAGGCACGTATGAAGAGCTTATTCCAACAGCAGATGTAGTTTTAAACTTAACACCTGATAAACAACATACGGCTGTTGTAAATGCCATCATGCCATTAATGAAACAAGGTGCAACACTTGCTTATTCACACGGCTTCAACATTGTTGAAGAAGGCATGCAAATCCGTGAAGATCTAACTGTTATTATGGTTGCACCTAAGTGCCCTGGTTCAGAAGTACGTGAAGAGTACAAACGTGGCTTTGGCGTACCAACATTAATCGCGGTTCACCCAGAAAACGACCCTCAAGGCCATGGTTTAGCGCAAGCTAAAGCGTATGCAGCAGGTACCGGTGGTCATCGTGCGGGTGTACTAAAATCATCATTCATTGCAGAAGTTAAATCTGACTTAATGGGTGAGCAGACGATTCTATGTGGCATGTTACAAACTGGTTCACTACTTTGCTTCGATAAAATGGTCGAAAAAGGCATTGATGCAAGTTACGCGTCAAAACTAATCCAATATGGTTGGGAAGTGATCACTGAAGCACTTAAGTATGGTGGTGTAACTAACATGCTTGACCGCTTATCAAACCCAGCAAAAGTGAAAGCATTTGAATTAAGTGAAGAGCTTAAAACAATCATGCGCCCACTTTATAACAAGCATATGGACGATATCATCAGCGGCGAATTCTCACGCGGTATGATGGCTGATTGGGCTGAAGATGACGCAAAATTACTCTCATGGCGCGCAGAAACTGCCGAAACTGCATTCGAAAAGCAACAAAATACCGACCAAGAAATCAGCGAGCAAGCATTCTTCGACCAAGGTATTTTAATGGTTGCAATGGTTAAAGCAGGTGTTGAGCTTGCCTTCGAAACCATGACTGCAGCAGGTATCATCGCAGAATCTGCTTACTATGAATCACTACACGAAACGCCGCTTATCGCAAACACTATTGCTCGTAAGAAGCTTTTCGAAATGAACCGAACTATTTCAGATACTGCAGAGTATGGCTGTTACTTATACAACCACGCGTGTTTACCACTTTTACAAGACTTTATGAAAGACATCGATACAGATGTGATTGGTAAAGGTCTTGATAGTGCGAGCAACCAAGTCGATAACCAAACCTTGATTGCCGTGAATAAAGCACTACGCGAGCACCCGGTTGAAATCATTGGTAGCAAACTACGTGGTTACATGTCAGCAATGAAGAAAATTGTTTAACCCTGGAAAGTAAGTTTCGCTTGTTAGAAACCAAGCCCAATTGCTTATATGCTTTGGGCTTTTTTTTTGTCCCTACATTGATTCGTCATCTGTAAAGTGTATGCTAAAATTACTGACTTAAATGTTGTAAACTAAGACACTTTCATGGCGTTAAATCAATTCACCATCACTAAAAAAATTACCCTACTTGGCAGTTCTATCGCCCTCATTGTTGCTGCGTTAATCGGCGCAACAGCGATATACAGTGCAAAACAAATCATTGAACAGCGAATGATTGAATCGGAACTACCAAGCAAACTACAAGCTATTGATAATTATATTACCCACGATATAAATCAAATGATCAGTGCGGCTGAGCAACTCTCCAGTAACGAGTTTGTATTAGAGTGGGCTAACTCTGGCAATACAGATGATAAAACACTGCTAAAAGAGCTTAACCGCCTTGTTACCCAGTACGATCTAGCAACGGCTTCTTGGGCTAACCGTGAAACAGCACAATATTGGAACCAAGACGGTTTCTTGCGCGTTTTAACTAAAGAGCAAGATGGTTGGTTTTTCGCGTTTACTAACACCGCACAACCCTTTTCGATCAGTATCTATCAAGAGTCACCGACTGATGTAAAAATGTTTGTGAACCACCAGCAAACTAATGGCATTGGTTTAGCAGGCCTTGCAAAAAGTATCGACGATATGCAGGGCATGCTTAAACGCTTTCAAATAGAAGAAACCGGTTTTGTATTTGTTGCAGATAAAAACGGCCTAATTCAGCTGCATAAAGACGAAAACAAAGTCGCTAAAGCTAAGTTGGATGACGTTTATAAAACGGGTATCACGCGTACTCTGCTAACGCAAAGCGACTTCAATTTACAAGAAATCAATCTTAATGGTGAAGCAACCTTAGTGGCGGCAAGCCCAATTAAAAACACTGATTTGTTTGTTATTGCCCAAGTGCCAAAGCACGAAGTGTTTTCGAGCATTCAAGTTTTACAATGGCAAATCATCAGCTTTGCAATTGTGATTGCGTTGATTGCAAGCTTTGCAGGTTTAGTACTGGCACGTACGCTTTCATCGCCGCTGTCGAAAATGGCTGAGTTGTTCACCCGTTTAGGCTCTGGTGATGCTAATTTAGCGTATAGACTTCCTGACTCTGAGCAACCTGAACTTGCAAACTTATCAGCGGGCTTTAACCAATTTATCTCTAAGATTGAAACTGCAATTAGCCAAGTTGCTCAAGAAAGTAGTGAAATTAGACAAAGCGCCGATCATGTGTTTCAGCAAGCACAAAAGAACTCAGTGGCGCTTGATAATCAAAAAGAGCAAACTATCTCGGTTGCTGCGGCGATTAATGAAATGGGTGCAACAGTGCAAGAAATTGCCTCAAGCGCAGCGAACACGGCTAAGCTCACTGAGAATAGCAAGCAAAACACTGAACAAAGCCATACTCAGGTAACGCAAAGTAAAGAAGCAATAATTGAATTGGCATGTGATATCGATAATATCACCGAGCAAGTAAACGAGCTGGCAAACAAAACACAAGCGATTGCCAGTATTGTCGACTCTATCAGAGGGATTTCGGAGCAAACCAACCTATTAGCACTTAATGCGGCAATTGAGTCTGCTCGTGCGGGTGAGCACGGTCGAGGCTTTGCTGTTGTAGCTGATGAAGTTAGAGCGCTTGCAAATCGCACGTCGCAATCAACAACTGAAATTCAAACCATGATCAGTGAACTAACAAATACGTCTGATTTAGTGGTTAATCATATCAATCATTCGAAATCACAAGCTCAATTGAGCGTTGATGCAATGCAGAGTTCTGTTGAATTACTTAATGCCATTAACGATGCTGCCAATGAAATAAACGATATGGCAACCTTAATCGCAACTGCAACTGAAGAGCAAAGTAATGTAGTGGCAGATGTCGGTCGTAACATTGAGCAAATAAGTGACATTAGTGATAACGTTATGCGTGAACAAATTGATAGTGAACAAGCAATCAAAGACTTAGCAAACAGTGCGCAAACCCTTGATGACCTTGTTGCAACTTTTGATAAACGCTGACACGTTTTGTAACAGTTAACCCTGACCCTTTTTCATTCACGGCCTATACTTTAATGGTATTAGGCCAAGAATTAAGAGGGTCAAATGAAATTACCTAGCATTGTTTTCGCCTCAAGCTTTTGCTTATTAACAGCGTGTAGTAGTACAGAAAATAACACCGCCCCACCACCGCTTGCTTTGGTGCAAAGTAATACGTTTACCCAAACCTCAGTTGAAACCCAACAAGAAGTTTTTGCATTAAGCAAACATGTCAAACAACAACTTGACAGTACTTTTCCCAAAGATGGTCGATCATTGCAAAGCACTAAAGGCTTACTCAGGTTTCTATTGCAAAATGGCGATGCGTCTTTATCTTATCAATCTGGTGCGACCTTAACGGCCAATCAAGCCTACGAAAATTTAAATGCTAACTGTTTATCGTTATCGATTTTAGCCTACAGCCTAGCTGACTACCTTGGCCTCGAAGGGCAATTTCAAAAAGTGCATATCCCAGAGTATTGGGCGCTGGATAATGGTTTTAACTTACTCACAGGGCATATTAATTTGAAAGTGAGTGAATCAACAAAACAAGTGTTAAATCGTAAAGTTATATACCCTCAAGAGCGCTCTTTGGTGATAGACTTTGACCCTAACAGTCGCCAAGAGGCGTTTAAAACCAGCAACATCAACAAAGCCCGCATCACAGCGATGTTTTATAACAATAAGGGCGCAGCTGCGATGTTAAAACATGATTACGACACTGCTTTTAGCTATTACAAAGCAGCAGTTGATATTGATAGCAACTACTCAGGTGCATGGGGCAACCTTGGGGTATTATTCAGATTAACGAGTGACTACCAAAGTGCTGAAACAGCCTATCAGTATGCGATTAGTTTAGATCCTGACAACAACACCGCGCTAGGCAATTTAGCAAGACTCTATAACCTGACCGATCGTAAAGAGCAAGGCCAAGCTATATTAGCCATGCTTGACAAGAAACGCCAAGCAAACCCTTATTACCATATTTCTTTAGGTAATGATGCCTATACAACCAGCCGTTACCAAGATGCCATAAAACACTACAAAAAAGCCCATGACTTAAATTCAACCCTGCATGATACTGATTTTGGTTTAGCCAGAACCTATTATCAATTGGGTGACTTAAAACTGGCTAAAAAGTATTTAACTATGGCAAACAATAAAGCTGACTTTGATCATGATAAACAGCGTTACGAAAGTAAATTACAAGCGCTTCGCTCGCATACTGCAAAACTTATTGATTACCGCTAGTGCTGCCCTGATAAGCACAGGGCACGCTTTTGCCAATACAAACTTAGTACAAGACGTTATAACGCTAACATCGCCTCAATTTGCTGGGCGAAAAACGAATACCGAGGGCGCTAAATTAGCCGCCGATTTCATAGCAGAGCGCTTTGTCGCTCTTGGCTATTCAGTAAATGAACAAATTTTTACTTATCAATCAGGTTTCTTTAGTGAGGCGGTTGGGAGAAACATTGTTGCGATAAAAAATAGCCCTTGTGAAAAGTGTAAAAAAATTATTTTTACAGCCCATTACGACCACCTTGGGCAACAAGGCAGTCGGCTTTACCCGGGTGCCAATGATAACGCCAGCGGCGTTGCAGCTTTACTTTATTTAGCTGACCACTTTGCACAAAGCCCTCAACGCTATCAGTTAATGTTTGTTGCAACCGATGCCGAAGAAAATGGCCTACATGGTAGCGATTACTTGGTATCGACACTTAATACAGACAAAATAAAACTTAACATTAATTTAGATATGCTTGTTGTGAATCCACGAAAACCGCGTATCTATGCGTTTTTAGATAAGCAATCATTAGCGCACTATAAAGATGACATTAAAGCTTTGTCTGATGAGCAGCTAACCTTTATGGCAACTAGCTCTTCGGCGAGGCTGAATCGATTATTTGATCTCAAAGTTGATTGGCGCAGAGCAAGTGACCATTATTCGTTTGCTAAAGCGGGGATCCCTTATATTTACTTTGGCATCGGACACGATAAACATCATCATCAGAGCACCGACACAGCTGCGCACATCGACTTTACATTGTTCGAATATGCCATGGCGAAAATAGCCCTATTTATTGAAAAGCTTGCAAGTTAGCTACTTTGGTAGCTCAGACGTTAAAACAAACTGCCTTTTTTGCGCTTTACTAAGCTTTTTTACGCTTATTTCAAGTTTAGTTGCTTCACTACGGTTACCCACTTGCTGTTGATAGATAAGTGTTAAAGGCCCCTTGCCTTTGAGGTTTTTAGCCCCTTTTCCCGCTTGATGCTGCATAAATCGCTTTTCAACATTGGTGGTGATCCCCGTATACCAATGACCCAAACGTGTTTGCACTATGTACAAATGCCACAGACTCTCTGAATTATCATTGTTTTTTATAGGCTGCTGTAAACTTTCTGGGTTTGCTGTGGTCAAATTTGTGCCTCTTGATTGTTAATCGCATTTGTGTAAAAACAATTACTGAAAAGGGTTTTACCTTCAGTGACTAATCGGTATCATGCAGTGTATAAAAAATAAGGATTCAAACAAATAATGCAGTCGTTTAAAACTTTTTCTTTTTGGTTAGTACTTACCCTTACTTTAAGTGCTACAGCAGGGTGTTCAAGCTGGGTTTACCGAATCAACATTCCTCAAGGTAATTTCTTAGAGCAATCAGATGTAGATAAGCTACGTGTTAATATGACGCGCGAGCAAGTACTGTATGTACTAGGCAAGCCAGTCGCTGAAGACTCATTTGATAAAAATACCTGGCACTACCTGTACGTATTCAATCTTGGTCGTAGCAACGAGCAACGTAAATCACTCACTATTAACTTCGAAAACGATAAGCTTGTTTCGTTATCGGGTGACTATGAACAACCTAGCGAATTTAATACGCCGCTTGAACAAGAGTAATAGCAGCGCAAATTATTAAGGGTAGCCTAGGCTACCCTTTTTTATGCCTTATTAAGCGGACGCCCGCCTGTAATTTTATTAGCTCGGCCCTCTTCTTTGGCTTTTTCAGCACGGCGCCTGCGTGCATCCTTTGGATCAGCAATAAGAGGTCGATAAATCTCAATACGATCGCCATCTTTTACTTCTTGATTCAGTTTGCAAGTACGATTCCAAATCCCAAGCGTCAAATTATTTGCGTCTATTTCTGGGCACTTCTCGATAATGCCCGACTTAATCACCGCTTGCTCAGCGGTAGTACCTACTGGCACTTCTACCAATAAACTGGTTGCTGTTGTTGGTAAAGCAAACACCACTTCTACCGTTATCATGGGCGAACTCCGTATACCGTTTTAGCGCGTTGT
Source organism: Pseudoalteromonas sp. BZK2 (assembly GCF_014349195.1). NCBI lineage: Bacteria > Pseudomonadati > Pseudomonadota > Gammaproteobacteria > Alteromonadales > Pseudoalteromonadaceae > Pseudoalteromonas > Pseudoalteromonas sp. BZK2. The sequence goes on from NZ_JACSOG010000011.1 coordinate 94,571, forward strand.
GTAAATGCATTAACCATGTTCTTAGCCACTTCGTTAAACACTTTGCCAAACGCAAGCTCAATGAGTTTACTGGCAAATTCAAATTCTAGGTGAAGCTGCACTTTACATGCTTTATCGTCCAGCGGTAAAAAGTGCCATTTACCCTGCAACTTTTTAAAAGGGCCATCAACTAAGCGAAGGGCAACCGTTTGTTCGTCAATAAAAGTATTTTCAGTCGTGAACCACTTTTTTAAACCCGCTTTTGAGATCTCCAAACTGGCCGTCATGCCACTGGCTTGCTGAGTAATGATTTTTGCATCTGAACAATGTGGTAAAAACTCAGGATAAGCATCAACATCATTCACTAAATCAAACATTTCTTTGCTGCTATACATTACCAGCGCACTTTTTTCTATCTGCGGCATATTCACTCCCAACTTTGTCGGCGAATTTTAGCAAGCTTTAGCTATTTCCCCAAATTTTAGTGACGCGAAAATTTCTGCAAAGCCTTAAAAAAGCGATGTAAAAACGCTGTTTTTACGTATAATATGGGCCACTATGGCTAAGAAAAAATCATCTAAATCGACAAGTAATACCATCGCGCTTAACAAAAAAGCGCGTCATGAGTATTTTTTACACGATAAGTTCGAAGCAGGGGTTGAACTACAGGGCTGGGAAGTAAAAAGTATCCGAGCTGGTAAAGTAAACATCTCTGAGACTTATATTCACATTAAAAACGGCGAAGCATTTTTACTTGGCAGTCAAATTCAGCCTCTCAACAGTGCTTCTACTCATGTAATCTGCGATCCACTTCGTTATCGTAAGTTACTTTTAAATAAGCGTGAAATCGATCGTCTAATCGGTGCAACAGAACGCGACGGATTTTCATTAATCGCGACTGCAATGTACTGGAAAAAATGCTGGGTGAAGTTGGAGTTCCACCTTGCTAAAGGTAAAAAGATGCACGACAAACGTGAAGACGGAAAAAATAAAGACTGGGCGCGTGAAAAAGAACGCCTGATGAAACATAAAGCTTAATTTATGAAATGAGCCTAACCTTTTTGTTAGGCTCGTACCCCCTACCAGTCCTGACTCTTACCACTTAAGAACCTTAACATCTTAATAAACCCATACTTTTTTGCTATTTCATTCACCGCCATTTACATGGTATCAATCTTTGTCGTGATTAATTCACAACACTTTCACAATTATACAAGGATTGAAATATATGAAGAACACCCATCGCTTTATACAACGACCTCTCTACGCATTTACAGTTGCCGCATTAGCAGGCACCAGTTTTATGTCTGTTGCTGCACAAGAAGATGGAGCTGAAAAGGTCGAGCGTATTGAAGTTACAGGTTCTCGCATCAAGCGCTCGGACATTGAGGGGCCATCACCGGTTCAATCAATCAGTCGTGCAGACATCGATAACATGGGCTACGACAACCTACAACAACTATTAGAGCGTATGCCTGTTGCCGGTAATGGTACTTTTTCTACTCGCGGTAATAACCAAGACTCTACGGCCAATGGTGCTGCAGCAGTCAGTCTTCGTGGCTTAGGCTCTGATGCTACATTAGTACTAATTAACGGACGCCGTGTATCTATCAGTGCTTTTGCAGAAAGCATTACCAATTCATTTGTTGATATCAACTCAATTCCTGTCTCTGCGATTGAGCGTATCGATATTTTAAAGGATGGCGCATCAGCTATTTATGGTTCTGATGCAGTTGCTGGTGTAGTTAATATTATCTTAAAGAAAGATATTAACGGCCTAGAGGTAAACCTTGGATATGGCGGCACTGATGGTCCTAACTACGAAGAAAAAACAGCAAGTTTAGTATGGGGTACTAGTACAGAGAAAAGCAGCGCATCAATTATTATTGATTACTTTAACAACACAGCACTCTCATCTGATGAAATGGGCCGCCTAGGCACTGCCAACCAAGAACCATACGGTGGTATGGATTTTCGCTCATCGCGTGGCTTCCCGGGCTACTTCTATGTAGATGGTGAAAAAACCATTGATCCAGCCTGCCCAGCAGAAAATGCAACCGCAAGTGGCAGCTGCTTATTTGACTACGGCCCGTATGGTTACGTAACCCCAGCATCTGAGCGTGTCGGTGCTATCTCACAATTTGAATATAACTTCGACAATGGTATTTCAGCTTTCTTAGAGGTTGCAGTACAACATAATACGTCGCAAGCAGCAGGTGCACCGACCCCGCTTGATGAAGATGCCGGCCTTACAGTACCTGCAAGCCACCCTAACAACCCGTTTGGCCAAGATATCGAAATTGGTCGCTACAGAACCGTAGATGCGGGCCCACGTCAATGGGATATTGAATCTGATACGCTTCGCTTTGTTGCCGGACTCAAAGGTGAGATCAGTGATTGGAGCTGGGAAGCAGCAGTTCAAAAAGGTCGCAGTGAATCAATGCAAACAGGTAATAGAAGCCAAGGTTGGGTGCGCACTGATTTCCTACAACAAGAAATCGATGCTGGTAATTATAACCCATTTGGTGGCACCTATAATGACCAAGCAGTTATTGACCGTATTACGACAAGCTTAGTGCGTCGTGGTGAGTCTCATATGACCTCATTTGATGCAAATATCAGTGGTGAAGCATTTAGCTTTGGCGATGATGTTGTAATGATGGCTGCAGGTATTGAGTACCGCGAAGAAGATGTGAGCGACATTCCAGACGACCAATTCCAGCGTGGTTTAATTTTTGGTACTGAGTCTGTATCAGCCGCTGCTGAACGCGACCAATACGCAGCTTACATTGAGTTTTCAATTCCGCTGGCTGATAACCTAGAACTGCAACTAGCTGGTCGATACGATGACTACAGCGATTTTGGCTCAACTACAAACCCTAAAGTAGCTGTTCGCTGGGCACCAACTGATTCAATCACTGTTCGTGGTTCGTGGGCTCAAGGTTTCCGCGCGCCTTCACTGGCACAAATTGGTTTAGGTCCGTCTGAAGAAAGTCAATTCTTTGTAGATACTTACCGCTGTCAGGCAACAGGGCTTGACTGTAACGCTCTAGATTACAATATCCAATTTGCGGGTAACCCGAACCTTGAAGCTGAGGAGTCAGAGTCATGGAATGTGGGATTCATTTGGGCACCAACTGCTGAATTTGGTTTCGGTGTCGATGTATGGAGCATTACCCAAGATAATAAGATTGACGAGCAAGAGTTCGGCCCTATCTATGATGAAAACTGTAATGATCAAAACAGCACAGTCTGCGTGCGTTTAGCACCACAAAATGGTCAAAGCTTAGGTGTGATCCAAAAAGTTTATAGCACCTTTGAAAACGTCTCATCGCAAGAAGTATCAGGTGTCGATGTATCGGCTAACTACACACATGCGATGAACGATTACGGCTTCTTAAAATTCAATTTAGAATGGGCTTACCAAAACGAATTTAAGAAAGATGGCCGCGATTACACTGGCGAATATCGTTATCCTGAAAACCGTTGGATTTTCTCAACAAACTGGGAAATGGGTGACTTCAATACCAATGTGAATGTTAGTTACACTGGCGAGTTTGAAGATACGCCAGATATCGACTTTGACGGTAATTTAGACTTTGATAGCAACACATCACGTATGGTTGATTCACAAACGCTGGTTGATTTACAAACAGCGTATAATTTCTCAGAGAAAATCAAACTTTCTGTGGGTGTGAATAACGTGTTTGATGAAGAACCTCCGTTTGCAATCGGTGATGGCGATGGCGACTTATATGGCTATGTATCAAGCGTACATAACCCTCGTGGTCGTTATTTCTATACTAAACTAACGATGCGTTTTAATTAATCTTGTTGTGCTTAAAAACAAAAACCCGCCAATTGGCGGGTTTTTTAATTCTTTAACTAAGGCCTAAATTATAGGTCGCCTTCGTTTTCAGAAAGGAACTTAGCAACACCTTCAGGGCTTGCGTCCATACCTTTTTTGCCTTCAGTCCAACCAGCTGGACATACTTCACCGTGCTCGCTGTGGAACGCTAGCGCGTCAACCATGCGGATCATTTCGTCGATGTTACGGCCTAGAGGAAGGTCGTTAACTACTTGGTGACGTACGTTACCTTCTTCGTCGATAAGGAAAGAACCACGGAAAGCAACACCTGCTTCTGGGTGCTCAACATCGTATGCTTGACAGATTTCGTGTTTAACGTCTGCAACTAGTGCATATTTAACTTGACCAATACCACCGTCAGCAACGGCAGTGTTACGCCATGCATTGTGTGAGAATTGTGAATCGATAGAAACACCAATTACTTCAACGCCACGCTTTTGGAACTCTTCAAAACGCTTGTCGAAAGCGATTAACTCTGAAGGACAAACGAAAGTGAAGTCTAACGGGTAAAAGAAGATAACTGCTTTTTTACCTTTGATAGTTTCTTTTAGGTTGAAGTTTTCAACGATTTCACCGTTACCAAGAACAGCTGCTGCAGTAAAGTCTGGTGCCTGACGGCCAACTAATACACCCATTTTTATCTCCAAATATTTGAGTTTATTTCCAATTGCCTAAGCAATACTCACATAGATATGGTTACTAAAACGCAAAAACCAAGTGTAAGTATTGATAAATTGCAAGATAGTGTAATGAGGTTACAGACAAATGAACAATCGAAAAAAGCGATATGCCTAATCGGAAAAATTGATTTATTAAAATATTACGTAACTCTTGAAGCAAACAATCGCAAAGGGCTGCAAAATCAGCAGCTAAAATCTGATAAAATATGCCGAGCTAAGCAACTAGGTAGAAAAATGAAAGTTTTGATCACAGGTTCAGCAGGTCGGGTTGGCCGTGCAATTTATATCAAGTTAATGAGCAATTATAATGTCGTTGGGATGGATAAAGCGCCCTGCTCTACAGCTGACTTTGTGGGTGATATTCGTGACCAACACTTAATTCAGCGAGCTCTTCAAGACATCGACGTAATAATCCATACAGCCGCTTTACATGCCCCTCATGTTGGCCTGCACTCTGACGACGATTTTTACACTATAAATGTGGAGGCGACAGAACAACTGGCACTGTTAGGTATAGAAGCAGGCGTAAAACAGTTTATTTTTACCAGCACCACAGCGCTCTATGGTTCAGCTTCAACGCCATTAGGTCAAGCGGGTTGGGTAAACGAGGATCTTATTCCAAAGCCAAAATCCATTTACCATAAAACTAAAATTGCCGCTGAAGCCAAGCTTGAAGCTATTTCAATAAAGCACAAATTACCAATCACAGTATTACAGATGTCTCGCTGTTTTCCTGAACCTGCCGATATTATGGCGCTATTTCGTAATAGCCGTGGCATCGACGCTCGCGATGTTGCCAATGCTCATTTATGTGCAATCGAGAAAAAACTAAGTGGTTTTAATCGCTTTATTATTTCAGGCGTTACGCCTTATTCAAAAAAAGATTGCCAGTCGCTTTATAAGCAAGCAGATAAAGTCATTATTGAAAAAATCCCAGCATTAGCAGATGCATTCAAGGAGCGAGGCTGGCTATTACCAACGAGTTTAGACCGAGTATACGATTCAACTAGAGCGCAGCAGCAACTTGGCTGGCATCCCAAACATGATTTTAATAGTGTTTTAGCAATGCTTGATGATGAAAGCGCTGAAGTACTCCCTGTGCTTAAAAGTAACTAACAAAAAACCCAGCTTTTAGCTGGGTTTTCAAAATAGAATATTAATTACGGTCGCTTAGTCCATGATATCTTCTGGCATATCACCACGAATTTGTTGCCAAATTTCACCTGTTTGATGACCATATTTACGCATCATTGAAATCGCACCGTCGTGTTCACGACGCTCTGCCAGTTCTGTTAAATCTTTATAAAATTGACGCGCTAATTCACGAGTTCGAGAATCAGAGAAGTAGTGGCAGCCAATTTTTGAGTAGAAACCTTTAAAGCCATTTAGGATAAGAACGTAAATGCGGTTATTACCCGCAACTGCTAATTCATGGTGAACTTTATAATCGTAATCAGCAAATGCTTGCGCACTGTCTTCTAGCTCTTCACTTTGCGATAAAATTTCAATTACACGCTCAGGAGCAAGCTTAATAGCCGCACGGGTATAAATTGCGCTGATATTTGTGCGTGCAGAAAGTAATTGATCTGTAAGCTCTGGCATTTTGTCTTCATCTAGTCGCGCTAGCGTTTCTAAAATGTTCAGGCCCGAGGTTTCCCAGAAGTTATTTACACGGGTAGGTTTACCGTGCTGAATCGTTAGCCAGCCATCACGGGCTAGACGCTGAAGTACTTCACGTAAGGTTGTACGTGTAACACCTATCAGCTCAGATAATTCACGCTCAGCTGGAAGAATTGAGCCAGGCGGAAAGTCACCATTCCAAATAGATTCAACAATGTATTCTTCAGCAAAACCTGCTGGGCTTTTCGCTTTAAAAATTCTCATTCACTTTCCACTTGAGTTAGCAACTACTTTTACCGCATTTGGTGTTCAACTCACTGATTGTACCAGATGATAAGCAACTAACAAGTAAACTAACTCGGCAGTACATAAAAATCTATAAGATCTAGTTAAATAAATGGCCTTTTGGATTAAAAGTACATCAAATAACAATACTATCGATATAATCAATTTCTATTTATTAACAATAATAACCAGCACTGATATAGGTATGGCCATGCAGCAGCGCGTTTTACCAGCTCTATTTAAAAATTTTTTAGGAACTTCACCAAAGTGGTACAAATACACCATTATTGCGTTTTTACTAATCAACCCGGTGTTATTTCAACTTAATCCTTATCTGGCAGGATGGATATTAGTGTTAGAGTTTATTTTTACACTCGCCATGGCACTTAAATGTTACCCGCTACAACCGGGTGGTTTACTGGCAATTGAAGCATTGTTTATCGGCATGACAACAGCAGGTCAAGTTGAACATGAGATAGTACAGAATATCGATGTGATCCTGTTACTTATCTTTATGGTTGCTGGTATCTATTTTATGAAAGACTTACTTTTATATATCTTTACAAAGCTGGTTGTTTCGGTACGAAGTAAAACCGTATTATCCCTGTCGTTTACGATAGCTGCCGCATTTTTATCTGCTTTCTTAGATGCGTTAACGGTGATGGCCGTTGTTATTGCCGTCGCGATGGGCTTTTACAGTATTTACCACAAGGTAGCATCAGGCAAAGACTCCAGCAGTGAGCATGATATTAATGACGATAACCAAGTTCGCCCAGTCAATCGGCAAGAGCTTGAAGAGTTTCGTGCTTTTCTTCGTAATTTATTAATGCATGCATCCATAGGTACTGCCTTAGGCGGTGTTTGTACTATGGTAGGCGAGCCACAGAACTTGATCATTGCAGAGCGTGCAGGCTGGTTATTTGGCGAATTTTTCTTCCGAATGTTGCCTATTACTTTACCCGTTATGATTGCAGGTATTGCCACTACTTTCTTACTCGAAAAAACCAAAACCTTTGGTTACGGCGCAAAACTCCCTGCCCCCATCCACACGATTTTATCGGATCATGCTAAAAAGCTAGAGAAAAAACGCACTACACGCGACAAAGTAAACCTAGCGATTCAAGCTTTCATTGCTGTTTGGTTGATCATAGGTTTAGCCCTTCACTTAGCCACTGTTGGTTTAATTGGTTTGTCTGTTATTATTTTTGCCACGGCCAGTGCCGGTATTATTGAAGAGCACCAATTAGGTAAAGCATTTGAAGAAGCCCTACCATTCACAGCGTTACTTTGCGTATTCTTCTCAATTGTTGCAGTTATTATCGACCAGCATTTATTTACACCTGTGATCGCATGGGTACTTACTTTCGAAGGTCAGCTGCAACTGGTGATGTTCTTCATTGCCAACGGTATTCTTTCGATGGTCAGCGATAACGTGTTCGTGGGTACTGTGTATATCAATGAAGTGGCTGCTGCGTTACAGGCAGGTCAAATTACCCGTGATCAATTTGACCTATTAGCTGTGGCAATTAACACAGGTACTAATTTACCAAGTGTTGCTACGCCTAATGGACAAGCTGCCTTCTTATTCTTGCTTACATCAACATTAGCCCCTGTGTTAAGACTATCTTATGGACGCATGGTATACATGGCGCTACCTTATACCATAGTGTTGACGATTGTTGGCTTGAGCATGACCTTATTCAGCCTTTCAGATATGACTGACTTGCTGTATCAATGGGGCTTAATCAATCACCATAGCGGTGCGTTACCTGGCTCATTAGGTGGTCATTAAAACGATTATTTAAAACAAAACATTTGAAACTAAAAAGCCCGCTTGATGCGGGCTTTTTTGATAGAGCTCTTTTTTGCTAGATTAGCTGTTTAATCAAGCACTTTCGCGTCGTTTGCTTTGTTGAGTAAGCTGCGGCTTTGCGTTAAGAAATGTGCAGTTGCATCAGAGAAGTATTCTTTTGCATCAGCAAATGCGGCAATCAATGATGCTTTATCCCCTGCTTTTAGCTTTTCTAGCGTGTCTGCAAAAGTATCTTGGTAGTTGGCAAGCAGTGCTTCTACATCGTCGAATTGTGCTAACATTATGTCAGAGTAAAGCTCTGGCGATTGGGCAAATAAGCGCCCGACCATCATTAACTCTAACTGATAAATGGGTGATGAGCAGCTGCGAAGCTCTGCAAGTGTATGGCTTTGCTTGGCAAGAAACTGGCCATATACAAAAGTTGTTAAGTGACGCATAACCTGAATGATCTGCATTGCTTCATCGTGTTTTTTAGCATCCATTTCAACTACTTGGCAGCCCCAAACTTGTAGTTGTGCCATTAACCCTTTAGCTACTTCATGATCTCGCCCTTCACACACGACCACCGTTTGTTTTACCCAATGTGAAATATCTGGGCCAAACATGGGGTGTAAGCCAACTACAGGGCCGCTATGAGCCGCCATAAGTGCTTTTAAAGGTTTTTGCTTAACAGAGGTAATATCAACCAGCAAACAGTCATCATCAAGTGTCGGTAGCGCAGCGACAACTTGCTCAAGTGCATTAATTGGCACACTGACAAGAACCAATTTTGCCCCTTTTAATATCGTCTCACTTTGTGCTTGCTGTGCTTTATCTAAAATACGCACTTCATAACCTGAACGAGTAAATTGTTGAGCAAATAACTGGCCCATGGCACCTTCACCACCCACAATTACAATGGGTGATAATTGGGGTGCAACACAGGCAAGGCTACCTTGTTGGTTTTGATACGCTTCACGCATCATACGACGCAATATATCTTCAACTAACTCAGGGTTAACCCCTTGTGCGACAGCTTCTTGACGACGAGCTGCAAGTAACTCAGCCTCGCGATCTGGGGCATGTAATGGTGCACCGATTTGTTGCTTAATTGCGCCTATTTTTTCTGTAATCCCATTACGCTTTGCCAGTAATGCCACCAATTGCGCATCACATTCATCTATTCCTGCTCTTAAATCAGCTAGATCATTCACTGTTACCACGTTACTACACCTCAAACCCTATAAACGTAAATATTTATATACAAAAAAGTAAAGCTTTTAATACAAATTATAGTAACAGGATAACAGCCAAAGCACAAAGCCCCAACGTTCTTGTAGCATAGCTTATAAAGGGATAAATAGGAGTAAGTAGATAGGTTAGAAGGGAGTATTTCTCAGAGAGGTAAATTATTTTTGTGGTATAAAAACCAAAACGGGTTGCAACCTAAGGCTGCAACCCGTTTTATTTTGCGTTGTAAAACAGCGCGTATTAGTTAAGTTTTTCTCTAATACGTGCAGATTTACCAGAACGCTCACGTAGATAGTAAAGTTTCGCACGGCGAACTGCACCGCGACGTTTAACTGAGATACTATCGATAAGAGGGCTGTGCGTTTGGAATACACGCTCAACACCTTCACCGCTCGAGATTTTACGAACTGTGAATGCTGAGTGAAGACCACGATTACGCTTAGCGATTACAACACCTTCAAAGGCCTGTAGACGCTCTTTGTTACCTTCTTTTACACGTACCTGTACAACTACTGTATCACCAGCGCCGAATGCTGGTACGTCTGTTTTAAGCTGCTCTTCTTCAAGCGCTTTAATAATATTTTGGTTTACTTTTGCCATTATATTTCTCACTTTCCTAGGTGTAACTGTCTTCTAGCCACAAGCTTGTTGGTACTCTTGCTGAAATTCAGCAAGGAGTGCCGCTTGCTCCTCAGTCAGAGCTAGGTTATGCAACAAGTCAGGACGACGAAGCCAAGTTCTACCAAGTGACTGCTTTGTGCGCCACTTAGCGATTTCTTGGTGGTTTCCGCTGAGTAATACAGCAGGCACCTGTTTATCATCCAATGTCTCTGGCCGTGTATAGTGAGGACAATCAAGCAAGCCATTCGAAAATGAATCCTGCTCAGCTGACTGGTTATGACCTAACACCCCTGGTACTAATCGTGCTACTGCATCAATTAGCGTCATCGCGGGTAGCTCACCACCACTTAAAATAAAATCACCAATTGACCATTCTTCGTCAACGTATGATTCTATGATTCGCTCATCTATACCTTCATAGCGACCTGCAATTAAAATCAGCTTTTCTGATTGTGCAAGCTCGCTTGCACCTTGCTGATCTAATTTGCGCCCTTGCGGGGACATATAAATTACTTTTGCACCATCACCTGCCGCTTTTTTGGCGTCAAGGATAGCTTGTTTCAATGGTTCAACCATCATTAACATGCCAGGACCGCCCCCGTAAGGACGATCATCCACGGTTCTATGCTTATCAGTGGCATAGTCACGTGGGTTCCAACAGTTAAAGTCGATTAAACCATTTTTAACTGCGCGACCTGTTACCCCTTGGGTGGTAATCGCATCAAACATGTCCGGGAAAAGGCTTATCACCCCTACCCATAGCGAACTCGTTTGTGACATTAAAACCCTGGGTCCCAGTCTACGGTAATTTCTCTTGCATCATGTTTAACTTCTTTAATAACAGAATCTGTTAAGAAAGGAATTAAACGCTCTGCTTGGCCAAATGCATCTTTTTTGTTTGCTTTCACAACCAAAACGTCATTTGACCCTGTCTCCATTAGGTCATCAACAGTGCCTAAGTTATAACCTTTATCAGTTATAACAGACATGCCGATCAGATCTCGCCAATAGAATTCACCTTGCGGTAATTCTGGTAGCTGCGCTGCATCTACTGAGATTTCTGCATTGGTTAAAGCCATTGCTTCGTCTCGGTCGTTTACTTGCGCAACTTTAGCGATAAAGCCTTTGTTGTGGCGACGCCAGTCGACCACTTCTAAGGTCTGCCATTTACCTTGTTGCCCTATCAACCATGGGCTGAAATCGAAGATCCCTTCGGGATCATCAGTAAATGAATGCACCTTAAGCCAGCCCTTTATACCATACGGGGCACCGAGCTTTCCTACTGTAATATACGAGGTGTTCTCTTGACTCATGGTTACTCTTACGCCTATTAAGCCGCTTTACGAGCGTCTTTAACTAACTTAGCTACGCGATCTGAAAGAGATGCGCCTTGACCTACCCAGTGATCAACACGAGATAAATCTAAACGTACTTTTTCTTCCTGACCAGAAGCGATTGGGTTAAAGAAACCTACTTTCTCGATGAAGCGACCGTCACGCGAGAAACGGCTATCCGCAACCACAATTTGATAGAAAGGGCGTTTTTTAGCGCCACCACGTTGCAAACGAATAGTTACCATACCGTCCTCTACATTAGATTGACTGTTTTCATTAATAAGATTTACTCCCCAATACGGGAAGCTGGGGAATTGTACGAGTTTTTTGCAACATTGCAAGTAAGAACTGCTGCAAAATGTAAGTTTAGTTGATTAAACACTGATCTGGGCTTTAAATCTTACATGCAGCTAACAACTACGCATAAATTATCTACAAAAAAAGGAGCTATATGCTCCTTTTTATACATTTAATAGACAGTACTATTAAAATTTAGGGCCACCACCCATCATCCCTGGTGGTAACATGCCTTTCATGCCGCGCATCATTTTCTTCATGCCACCTTTGCCTTTCATCTTCTTCATCATCTTCTGCATTTGCGTAAATTGCTTAAGCAGTTTATTGATTTCTTGCACCTGAGTACCAGAACCTGCTGCAATACGTTTTTTACGCGAGCCTTTGATGATTTCAGGACGGGCACGCTCTTTTGGCGTCATAGAGTTGATGATGGCTTCCATTTGTACGAAAGTTTTATCACCCATCTGGCCTTTTACAGCGTCAGGTAGGTTTTGCATGCCTGGCAGCTTATCAAGCATCGACATCATACCGCCCATGTTCTTCATCTGACGAAGTTGCTCAGCAAAGTCATCTAATGTGAAGCCATCACCTTTAAATACTTTTTCGGCAACTTTAGCTGCTTTCTCTTTATCTACTTTCATTTCGACTTCTTCGATTAATGAAAGTACATCACCCATACCTAGGATACGAGAAGCAATACGGTCAGGGTGGAATGGTTCAAGAGCATCAGTGCGTTCACCCACACCCATAAACTTAATTGGCTTACCGGTAATATGACGAATCGATAATGCAGCACCACCACGGGCATCACCATCGGTCTTGGTTAAGATCACACCACTTAGAGGAAGCGCTTCATCAAATGCTTTTGCAGTGTTTGCCGCATCTTGACCTGTCATCGCATCAACAACGAATAAGGTTTCGATTGGGTTAATCGCACTGTGAAGTGCTTTGATCTCGTCCATCATGTCGTTATCGACGTGTAAACGACCTGCGGTATCAACTAATACCACATCAATGAATTTCTTCTTCGCGTGCGAAATCGCATTGTTTGCGATATCAACCGGCTTTTGTGAAATGTCACTTGGGAAGAACTCAACACCCACTTCATCAGCCAGTGTTTCAAGCTGTTTGATTGCTGCCGGACGATAAACGTCGGCACTCACAACTAATACAGACTTCTTTTTACGCTCTTTTAAGAATTTAGCTAGTTTACCAACACTGGTCGTTTTACCAGCACCTTGTAAACCCGCCATCATCACTACCGCTGGCGGCTGTGCATTAAGGCTTAGCTCTTCGTTAGCTTCACCCATGGCTTTTTCAAGTTCTTCACGAACGATCTTAATAAAGACTTGGCCAGGGCTTAAGCTTTTTGTTACCTCAACACCTACGGCGCGTTCTTTAACTTGCTTAACGAATTCACGAACAACAGGTAATGCAACGTCCGCTTCCAAAAATGCCATGCGGACTTCGCGTAATGTATCTTTTATATTGTCTTCAGTTAGGCGTCCGCGGCCACTGATATTTTTTAAGGTTTTACCTAAGCGTTCTTGGAGATTCTCAAACATGTAAAGGTTCCGATAAAACGTGTTGCACCTGCAATGTACATAAATCAAACAAGTTTGGTGACAATACAGGCAATATTAAAATTTAATTCCTAGCAGTATACCGTAAATGGTGGTCGACAATACAGTGTTCAAGTGCGCAGTTTGAGTTTCTTTTTACAAACTCTATGCTTTTGCCTTGCTATAAAATACAATGGCATCAAAGAGACAAGGATTTATCGATATAAATTAAGTGGCCAAAACACGATGATTATTAGTTTAACTATTATTGCTAGTTTGTTTTATGTGTTAGCAACGTCACATGTGCTATCACGCCTTTTCCACAAACAAGGTCCAAGCCAAAAACTCACAGTGATTCTTAGCACTGTGGCTATCCTTGCTCATATGCTATTACTGGTTAATTCAGTTTTTCGTGCTGACGGCCAAGATTTAAGTATCGTCAACGTTGCTTTATTAACCTGTTGGGTCATTGTGGTATCGGTGACTGCTGTGTCTCTCAAATTCCCTGCGACTTTATTGTTGCCAGTTGTTTATGGTTTTGCTGCCTTACTGACTCTTGCCAGCTTGTTTATTCCGCATCATGTGATTTTACAATCAATCGATGTCGAGCTTGGTTTAGTTACTCACATATCGTTATCACTGCTAGCCTATTGTGTTTTGATAATCTCAACACTTTATGCAGTCCAGTTCTACTTTATTGATAAGCGCCTCAAACGCAAAGACTTGGCAATTGTACACAGCCACCTCCCTCCTTTAATGGTGGTTGAGCGTCAGCTATATCAATTACTCACGCTGGGTACTATCTTACTGACTTTTGCTCTCCTTTCTGGGTTTATCTTCTTAGAGGGAATGTTTGCCAGTGAGTTTATCCACAAAACAGTCTTATCACTAATTGCTTGGCTCATTTTCACCGTGGTCACTGTAGGTCATTTACGCCAAGGCTGGCGTGGAAAGCCTGTGGTGTTTTCGATCATGATAGCCGCTTTTATCTTGTCACTTGCTTATTTTGGCAGCCGTTTCATCCAAGAAGTGGTTCTAAATAAGTTTTAACTTGACTCAGCAAGCTGTCTCTAGCTTAATATGCACTGATTTATAAAAAAAGGATCCATCCTTGGACGACATATCGACTAGTACCCTGTTTATTATATTGGGATTATTGATACTTATTTCTGCTTATTTTTCTGGTTCTGAAACTGGAATTATGTCAATCAACCGTATTCGCCTGCGTCATCTTGCTAAAGAAGATCACCGTGCAGCGAAGCGCGTCAGCAAACTATTAAGTCGCCCTGACAGACTCATTGGTCTGATCTTAATTGGTAATAACCTTGTAAATATCGCTGCAGCACAGGTTGCAACGATTATTGGTATTCGTTTGTATGGTGATCTCGGTATCGCTATTGCAACCGGCGCGCTAACACTGGTTGTTTTAATCTTTGCCGAAGTAACGCCAAAAACACTTGCTGCGCTCTACCCTGAGAAGGTTGCTTTTCCAAGTTCAATTGTGCTTAAAGGCCTTTTGAAAATCCTTTTCCCGTTTGTGGTTATCGTAAACTGGATGACCAACGGCATGTTACGCTTGTTTGGTATTACCACAGCACAAATTGAAGAGCACAGCTTAAGCAAAGAAGAATTAAAAACTGTGGTGAACGAATCAGGTGCACTATTACCTGCTCGCCACCAAAGTATGCTGACTTCAATTTTAGATTTAGAGCAAGTCACTGTTGAAGATATCATGATCCCACGCAACGAAATTGTTGCTATCGATATCAATGATGACTGGAAGCTTATCAGCCGCCAACTTACTCATGCACAACACACTCGCGTTTTGTTGTATCGTGATCAAATTGATGATGCTGTTGGCTTTATTCACTCACGTGATGCACTGCGCCTATTAACTAAAGAGCAGTTTGATAAACCATCACTGCTGCGTGCGGTACGTGAAATCTATTTTATTCCTGAAGGCACATCACTGAACACGCAACTACTTAAGTTCCAGCAATCAAAAGAGCGTATTGGCTTAGTCGTTGATGAGTATGGTGATATTCAAGGTCTAGTAACACTTGAAGATATTCTTGAAGAAGTTGTGGGTGATTTCACTACAACGCAAACGCGTACACCGAGTGAAGAAGTAACAGAGCAAGATGATGGCTCAGTACTTGTTGATGGCGGTGCTAATATTCGTGATTTAAATAAAGAAATGGGTTGGGAGCTACCGATTGATGGCCCGAAAACGCTAAGTGGTTTAATTGTTGAATACTTAGAGGACATCCCAGACTCAAACCTAAGCTTGCGTATTGCCGGCTACCCTATTGAAGTTATTGAGATAAAAGAAAATATGGTGAAGTTAGTTAAAGTTATTCCAAGTAAACGCACTGAATAGCTTTCAACTTAACCTAAACAAAAGGAGTAGCTTACTACTCCTTTTTGTTACTTATAGCTTAATTACCTCTGAAGATTCACATTTTAAAAGCTAACCCGCACAACCAAACACAAATTCCTCTACTATTATTTTCTTTTGCATATATTGATATAAAAGGGAAAATAATGGACGAAATATCAATCGAGAAAATCTATAACCAAGCCATTGAATTACTGATGCTTTACGGGCCGAAGTTTATTCTGGCAATTTTGGTTCTAATCATAGGTTGGTGGCTAATTGGTCGTATTGCCAATATGGCTGAAAAATCAATGAATAAGGTCAAATTCGAAGTTGGCCTTACGCACTTTTTAGTCTCTTTTATCTCAGTCATTCTAAAAATACTATTACTGATCTCTGTTGCTTCGATGATTGGTATAGAAACCACGTCATTTATTGCAATGCTAGGTGCTGCTGGCCTTGCGGTGGGCATGGCACTGCAAGGTAGCCTTGCTAACTTTGCAGGTGGCGTGCTTATTTTATTCTTTAAACCCTTTAAAGTGGGTGATGTAATCGAAGCACAAGGCTATATGGGGAAAGTTGTTGAAATACAAATTTTTGTCACCGTTTTACTCACCTACGACAATGAAAAAATCATTATCCCTAATGGCACGCTATCAAACGGCTGCGTTAAGAATAAGTTCGCAGAACCTCTACACCGTGTTGCAATCGAATTTGGTATTAGTTACGGAGATGATGTTCATAAAGCACGTGATGTGCTTATGAGCGTGCTTGATGATTATGATTTGGTATTAAAAGACATCGAAGATAAGAAACCATCTGTTCATGTTAGCCAGCACGGTGAAAGCCATATCGGCATGTTGGTATGGGCGTGGGTGGAGTCTGATAACTACTGGCCAGTGTATTTTGGCTTGTACGAGCGAGTTAAAATTGCCTTCGACGCTGCTGATATTACTATTCCATTCCCGCAAAGGGATGTTCATATTCACCAGTTTCCAGGTAAATAAAGAAAAAGAAGCCCGCTAATTGATGCGGGCTTTTTATTTATGTATTAACTAAATAAACGCTCAAACCAGTTCTTATCTAAATCTGCTTCACATTTTTTAAGTTGAGCGCCATAGCGGCTTGCTCGATGTTTAACTTTATTTGCAACACTCATTAGCCACTTCTTACTTTTGTAAGTGCCTCGCTTATAGCCGCCCCACCCTTCGTGATAATTAAGGTACTGCGCATAGGCATCCCACTTTGATATACCATTTACTTTATGGGTTTTGTAAACGAACCAAGCCATAAAATCGATTGCATCGTCAAAATCATCTCTGTCTGCACCGCTATTACCTGTTTCGCGAATGTAATCAGACCATGTTGGGGTTTTTGCTTGTGAGTAGCCATATGCCGAGCTGGCACGGCCGATTGGAATTACCCACAAGAAGTACTCCATTGGCGGCGCTGCATCATGACGAAATGAACTTTCTTGATACATCATGCTCATCAGTACATGTTTTGGCGAGCCCCATTTTTCTTGTGCATCACGGGCATCGTAATACCAATCGGGTTTTTCTTCAAAAATTTTACAAATATCATGAGGTTGCTCAGGAGGAGCCGTTGCACAACCAGCCAATGATGCGGCCAGCGATAAAATAATTATACTTTTTTTCATTTTTTTATGGATCTCGCTGAACTTTTTCTCGTCAGGTCAGTCTGAACTTATGAATGCAGCAGTATAGCATTGTTTCATCCCTGAAGAATCTTTGACGCAGCCTCCCTAGGCTGCGTTTTTTTATGCCTACAACATACTAAGCTTTAGAAAAATAGTCATCTAAAAATGCAGTGAAAGATACACTGTCTGCCGCTTTAACTTCACGCTCTTTAAGCACCGAGTCAGCAGCTTGCTCTGCCAAAAATGCTTGATCATAAAATTGGTAATCTGCATCAAGGTGACTTTGCTTGTACTGCTGTGCAAGTGCTAAAGCGAAATGACCATTATCCTGGTTTTCATTTGCAAGTGCTGCTACATATCTACCAGAAAAGGTTTTACTAGGATCCTCGACCCAGGTTACCATTTCTTTTATAGTTTCAGAGTAATAGCTCACACCGTAAGCTTTATCCATGTACTGTGCTACTGGGTGTAATTTATCAAAAATAGCATGCGCCCACTCAGTTAAGCTAGTAGCCCGCCCTTCTTTTGTTAACATTAACTCTGGATCACGACCATCATTAACAACCGCATCTAAATTTGCAGTACTTAATTTTTGCTCTTGCCAATCCATTTCTGGAGATTCGCTTAATAGGCAATAGGTTAAGAAAACATCTAAGAAGCGGATTTGCTGTAGATCAATTCCAGTTTCACTAAACGGATTAACATCCAATGCACGTACTTCTATATATTCTATACCGCCACGTAACAACGCATCAGTCGGTGTTTCACCCGAAGCTGCATTACGCTTAGGACGAATTGGCGAGTAAAACTCGTTTTCGATTTGCAGTATGTTTTTGTTTAGCTGCTTTGGTTCGGCACTTTTATAATCATCAAGATGACCATACAAATCCGAAGATAGGTGGATTGCTTCTTTTAACCCAGCTACATATTCTTCTAATGAGTTATACATAACACGCAAAGACGATTGTGCACTATTTGTGTAGCCAAGATTTCCCAGACGTAGTGCTGTACCGACTTCTAAATAAAGCGTGCCTTTACCTAATTTTTTAAAGGGTAAATCTGTTTCACGCCCTTGTAGAAACGAATTACACAAAGCCGGTGAAGCACCAAACAAATAACTGATAAGCCAAAGCTCACGCTTAAAATTGCGGATCAGACCTAAATAACCTTGTGATATAAAGTCCGACAAGCTTACTTTACTTTCATTTAGCTGATATAAGCTCTGCCATAAGGTTTCAGGAAATGAAATATTAAAGTGAACACCAGCAATCGCTTGCATCATACTGCCATAACGATTTTTAAGGCCTTCACGATAAAGTGTTTTCATACGCCCTATATTTGAATCACCAAACTGCGCCAATACAATGTCGTCTTGATGCTCAATAAAACATGGCATACTAATCGGCCATAGAAGTTCATCATTCATATGTGACAATGTGAACTTTTGTAAGTCTTTTAGCTGGGCTAGGGTTTGCTCAGCTGATGTACTCACTGGAGTGATAAATTCTAGCAAAGATTCAGAAAAGTCAGTCGTGATATGCTCATTAGTTAGCGCACTCCCCACGCCTTTTGGATGCCCCAGCTTTGATATGTGACCACTTGGTTTGATCCTTAAAGCTTCTCGCTCGATACCACGTTTAATCCCATTAATTGCGTTAGGAAATTGAGCTGTTAACGCTGCTAGCGTTTTATTTAAATCATGTTTTATCAAAAATGCTTCCTCGAGCCAGGTGGCTTTAATCCTAAGTGTATGGGGGCTAAAAATAATTACTCAAGAGCCAATTATAAGTTTCTGAAAAGTCCTTACACTGAAAGTTAATCTTGCCACTGTGAGTCATATTATACAATTGCTTTAGTGACCGCAGTGACGAGTATAAATTTTATTAGTGCAAACAAAGACCGAAACAAGATAACAATTCTTTCATCCAATACTAAAGAACTAGAGCAACCATATTTTTTCTGCTTCGTTATTGTTCTAGATCAATTCTCTTAAACAATTTTTAAAAGTTTAACAAAGATCAATCCTCAAGCTCTTCCCTTACATTTTTCTGAGTTTATAATCCGCGCACCATAAAAAAGTATATTTCAAGGACTCATATGCGTCGTGGGCAAGAAATCATTAATCAGGAAGTAACATACTCTGACAATCAAGAGCTTGTCTCTACCACTGACTTACGTGGTGTTATCACATACGTAAATAAGGAATTTTGTGCTATTGCTGGTTACAGCGAAGAAGAACTCCTCGGAAAAAACCATAACATAGTACGCCACCCTGATATGCCTAAAGCGGCATTTAAAGAGATGTGGGAAAAACTAAAACAAGGTCACTCTTGGCGTGGCATGGTGAAGAACCGCTGCAAAGATGGTCGCTACTATTGGGTCGATGCGTTCGTAACGCCAATTTACGAACATGGGCAGTTAGTTGGCTATCAATCTGTACGTACCAAACCAACTGAGCAATTAAAGAGTCGTGCAAAAGCGCTCTACACTAAAATTAATGATGGTAAATCAATCGCATCATTGCGAGAGAATATTTCACTAAGACAAATAGTGTCTGCGATTTTATTGGTTGCAGGTATTGTTGCTTTAGCTGTGGCCGCGTCATGGATGATTGCTTTAGCCGCATGTGCGCTTATAGCGCTACTTTTTGCTCTAAATTATGACGAACTGGTTGTTACGCCTAGCCATTTAAAGCAGCAACGTGCAGAGTTTGATTCAGTATCAAGGTATGTCTATTCAGGATCACATCCATTTAGCATTGCTGCCTTTAATCAGCAAATGCTGTTTGCAAAGCTCAGAACGGTGCTCGGTCGTGTTAAAGACTCTACTTACTCGTTTAAAAATATTGCCACCAGCTTAGATAAACAATCGTCACTAACTGAGCAAGGCATTGCTGCACAAAGTCAACGTTTGAGTGATATTGCCACAGCAATGACGCAAATGAGCGCAACGATTGGCGAAATTTCTGCTAATACTCATCATACAGCTGATAAGGTTAAGACAACTTATCAAAGCTGTAACGATATCAAACTGCATATTGAAGATAACAGTAGCATGGTGTCTGATCTAGCTAACCAAGTAGAGCAAGCTGCCACTACTGCTAACTCTCTTGCTAGTGAAGCTGACAAAATAGGCCAAGTAATGATTGAGATTGAAGGCATTGCTGAACAAACAAACTTATTAGCGCTGAATGCAGCAATTGAAGCAGCACGTGCAGGTGAGCATGGCCGTGGTTTTGCAGTTGTAGCAGATGAAGTACGCGCACTTTCTTCACGTACTCAAAATGCAACTTCGCAAATTCACAGCTCAATTAAAGAAATTCAAGATACTTTATTTAGCTGGTCTAAAGTAATGCAATCAACTAAAGCGCAAGCAGATAGTTGTGTTGATACGACTGCTCACACTCAAACTGAGCTAGCGAGCATCTTCGCGCAAATTGATGAAATATCAGGCCTTGCGACTGAGATATCGACGGCTGCTGAGGAACAACAAGTTGTCAGCACCGATATACGCGAAAATGTAGAAAGCATAAAAGGACACAGCGAAGAGAACTTAAAGCTTAGCTACAACGTGGCTAAAGATGCAGCGGGGCTTGTTGAAGGGTCACGCAAAGTTAACGATATGCTGTTAACCTTTAAAGTTTAAAGCTGATTAATACAAAAAAGCCGCATCATAAATGATGCGGCTTTTATTTTTTAGGCAAATTAGCGACTCGAGAAAACAAGTCCATTCTCATCAGCATCAATATGGATGATGGCACCTGGTTGGTAATCCCCACCTAATAATCGCTGTGCTAATGGGTTTTCAATGGTATGTTGAATAGCACGTTTTAAAGGCCTTGCCCCATAGACTGGATCAAAACCACTTTCAGCGATGCGGTCTAAAGCTGCATCTGTAACTTCAAAAATGTAGCCTTTTTCAGTTAATCGCTCACGTAGCTTACTTAACTGAATATCAGCAATTTCTTTAATATGCTCATTAGCAAGTGGGTGAAATACCACAGTTTCGTCGATGCGGTTAATAAACTCAGGGCGGAACTGACTGACCAATACACCCATCACTTTTTCTTTTAACCCGGCATAATCATTTGAACCTGCTTGCTCTTGGATAATATCTGAGCCCAAGTTAGAGGTCATGATGATCACCGTATTTTTAAAATCAACGGTGCGGCCTTGACCATCCGTTAAACGGCCATCATCAAGCACTTGCAGTAAGATGTTAAATACATCAGGGTGCGCTTTTTCGACCTCATCCAATAAAATGACTGAATATGGGCGACGGCGTACAGCTTCAGTTAAATAGCCGCCCTCTTCATAGCCAACATAACCCGGAGGTGCACCCACTAAACGTGCCACCGAGTGTTTCTCCATAAACTCCGACATATCAATGCGCACCATGGCATCTTCAGTGTCAAACATAAAGCTGGCTAGTGCTTTTGTCAGCTCAGTTTTACCCACCCCTGTTGGGCCTAAGAATAGAAATGAACCGATTGGGCGATTTGGATCAGCAAGCCCAGCGCGAGAGCGACGAATTGCATTCGCAACAGCGACAACGGCTTCATCTTGACCAATCACTTTGTGATGTAATTGATCTTCCATTTGCAGTAGTTTTTCACGTTCACCTTGCAGCATTTTCGATACCGGAATGCCTGTCCAGCGCGATAAAATCTCCGCAATTTCGTCTTCACCTACTTGGTTTTTAAGCAAGCTCATTTCTTGCATTTCAGCTTGCGAAGCAAGGTCGAGTTTACGCTCAAGCTCAGGTATACGACCATATTGTAGTTCAGACATGCGCTGTAAATCACTAGCACGACGTGCCACTTCTAAATCAAGGCGCGCTTGCTCAAGCTCAGCTTTAATAACTTGCGTGCCTTGCAATGAGGCCTTCTCGGCATTCCACACTTCGTCTAGCTCGCGGTATTGTGCTTCAAGTTCAGTGATCAGCTCTTGCATTTCGGTGCGGCGCTTTTGACTCGCTTCGTCTTTTTCTTTCGCCAGCGCATTGTCTTCCAGTTTTAACTGAATAATACGACGTTCTAGTTTATCTAAAGACTCAGGTTTTGAGTCAATTTGCAAACGAATTGAAGAACCCGCTTCGTCAATTAAATCTATTGCCTTATCTGGTAATTGGCGATCGCTGATGTAACGGTGCGACAACTGCGCCGCAGCAACAATAGCCGGATCGGTAATATCAACTGAGTGATGCAGCTCATAACGCTCTTTTAAACCACGTAAAATCGCAATGGTGTCTTCAACCGATGGTTCATCAACAAACACTTTTTGGAAACGACGCTCAAGTGCCGCATCTTTTTCGATGTATTGACGATACTCATCAAGGGTTGTGGCACCCACGCAATGTAACTCACCACGGGCAAGTGCAGGCTTTAACATATTACCCGCATCCATTGCACCGTCTGTTTTACCTGCGCCTACCATAGTATGAATTTCATCAATAAAAAGGATGACTTGACCTTCTTCTTTGGCAAGTTCATTCAATACTGATTTTAAACGCTCTTCAAATTCACCACGGTATTTAGCACCCGCAACCAAAGCACCTAAATCAAGCGATAATACTCGCTTGTTTTTTAAGCCTTCAGGTACTTCTCCATTGATAATTCGTTGCGCAAGGCCTTCGGCAATTGCCGTTTTACCTACCCCCGGCTCACCAATTAACACCGGATTATTTTTAGTACGGCGTTGTAATACTTGGATAGTACGACGAATTTCGTCATCACGGCCAATGACTGGATCAAGCTTACCTTGCTCTGCTCGCTCAGTTAAATCGATGGTGAATTTTTTTAATGCCTGACGAGTTTCTTCAGCATTTGGATCTTCTACTTTTTGGCCGCCACGAATGGCTTCAATTGCAGATTCTATCTTACTAGAAGTAATATTCAGCGCTTTAAAAATCTCGCCTAAAGGGCCTTTATCATCACACGCGGCAAGAACAAACAACTCACTCGAAATGAATTTATCTTTTCGTTTTTGAGCATATTTATCGCATAAGTTAATTAACGAAATCAGGTTATTTGACAGCTGAACATCGCCACCAATGCCTTCAACTTTAAACAGTTTTTCGATTTCTTGGGATAACTTGGTATTTAATTCGTCAGCACTCACACCTGCTTGTGCAAGTAGCGCACGCACGCTTGAACCATTTTGCTGAAGCAATGAATACATTAAATGCACAGGCTCAATAAATTGATGATCGCGCCCAAGTGCTAATGACTGCGCATCTGAAAGCGCAGATTGAAATTTACTTGTAAATCTATCTAAACGCATAAAGGGTTTACCTATTAAAAAATCTAATTGCTTAATTAATGGGTATGCTTAGTGATTTGTTCAAGTAAAAGAAGAAAATTTAATCGTATAAAATGCGTATAAAGCCGTATTAATTGCGCCAGATCAAGCTAGCCATTCGGCCTGTTTGTCCGTCGCGGCGATAAGAGAAAAACTGTGATTTATCAGTGACAGTACAGTACTCACCACCATATATTTTAACCACGCCTAATTGTGCCAGTTGCTGACGTGCCAGTAAGTAGATATCAGCCATGTATTTTTCATGTTTGGCTGTAAAGGCTTGTTGATGCACAGGGTTTTGTAAGCAAAAGCTATCTTTAACTTCTTGCCCGACTTCAAATTGCGAAGGACCAATAGCAGGGCCTAACCAAGCAATAATATCGTTTGCTGGCGCTTGAAAATGCGAAACCGTGTTTGCCAATATAGCTTGCGCTAAACCACGCCAGCCACCATGTACAGCTGCGACTTCATCCCCTGAACTCGAGCAAAGTAATACCGGCAAACAGTCTGCGGTCATTATTGCAAGAGGCTGCTTCACTAAACGGGTGTAAAGCGCATCAGCAGCGCGTACTTGGCTTAAGTCAGACTTTTCATCAATCACGATTACATCACTGCTATGTGTTTGGTTTAACCACACAGCAGGATTCGGCAGCTGATTTGTAAGTAAGGCGCGATTTGCAAGCACGGCTTGCTCATCATCACCAACATGTAAACCCACATTAAAACTATCAAAGGGTGCAACTGAAACACCGCCCTGTCGGATGGTGCTCAGTGCGCTAACTGTGTTTGGGGCTGTCCATGCTGGTTTGATCATAACGCTTAAAACTCGATATTTGGGTTTGCTTTAGTATCAGCGCGTAATGCTTCTGTCATTGCAGCCATATCATCTGGAATTGGCGCTTGCCAGGTCATTAGCTCACCCGAGATTGGGTGCGCAATTGATAACTTAACAGCATGTAATGCTTGGCGTTTAAAGTCGCGTAGCATTTGAAACAGTTCAGGTGTAGCACCTTTTGGCGGGCGCGGACGACCACCATAAAGTTGATCGCCAACTAATGGATGGTTTAAATAAGCCATGTGTACACGGATTTGGTGAGTACGGCCTGTTTCTAGGCGTAAACGTAAGCGTGTATGTGCTCTAAACTTTTCTGCAACACGGTAATGCGTAACCGCTGGTTTGCCCATTTCATGAACGGCCATGTGGGTACGTTTTGTTGCATGACGACCAATTGGTTTTTCAACCATGCCACCAGCAGTCATTGTGCCATTACAAATTGCTTCGTATTCACGAGTGAAGTTTTCACGCTTTTGTAACGCAGACACTAAATGTGTTTGTGCCGGAATAGTTTTCGCCACTACCATTAAACCTGTGGTGTCTTTATCTAGACGATGCACAATACCCGCACGAGGCACATTAATGATGTCTGGGTAATGGTGTAGCAACGCATTTAATACCGTGCCATCTGGGTTACCCGCACCTGGATGAACGACTAATCCCATTGGTTTATTAATTACCAAAATATCATCGTCTTCATAAACGATGTTTAATTTGATATTTTGTGCCTCATATTCACGAGGGGCTTCGATGGTTGTTTCTACACTCACCATTTCGCCACCGAGTAGTTTTTCGCGCGGCGTGTTTAATATTTCGCCGTTTACAGTGATTTTATCATCCAAAATCCACGTTTTTATACGTGATCGAGAATAATCAGGGAACAATTGCGCTAATACTTGGTCTAGACGTTTACCGCCAAGGTCAATTGGAACCTCGGCTTGGAGAGAAATTTGCTCTGACATTAGTAACTTTACCCAATTTACCAGTGCAAGCTGTGCTCGACTGGGTTAGAATCGCTTTAATATAATACGTATAGTTTACTCGGTTTTCCTCACTTGGCCTAGCCGAAGACATCGAAGGTAAGAAATAAAATGATAAATAAAATAGGGAAACGTGCGTTCGCCATAGTTTTTTCAGTATCTGTACTTGGCTTAGGTGCCTGTTCATCAGCACCCGATCAAGAAGATATCCAACGCGTTCCTAATAAATCTGCGCAAGCTTTATATGAAGATGCAAAACAAACATTAGATTCTGGCTTATATGCGCGTGCAATTGAGCTATTAAGTGCGATTGATTCTCGCTACCCTTTTGGTCCTTTATCAAAACAAGTACAAATGGACTTAGTGTATGCGCATTATCAAGCAGGTAATACTGAGCAAGCACTCGCAACAATCGACCGTTTTATTCGCTTAAACCCAAACCACAAAGATTTAGATTACATGTACTACATGCGTGGCTTGGTAAACATCAAAGCCGATGAAAACGCATTCCAAGAATATTTTGGTGTAGACCGTGCTGACAGGGATGCAAACCGCACTCGTGTTGCGTTTACTGATTTATCGACGCTTTTAAAGCGTTTTCCTAACAGTGCTTATGCACCAGAAGCAAAAAAGCGTTTAGTATGGCTACTTAATAAAATGGCGCGCTACGAGTTAAAAGTTGCAGAATACTACTATGAGCGAGAGGCGTACCTTGCTGCAGCAAACCGTGGTAAATATGTGGTTGAGCACTACTCACAAAGCAGCTACCTTGATCAAGCACTGGAGATCATGGAAAAAAGCTATAACAAGCTTGGCTTACCTGAGCTAAGTGAACACGCTAAAGCAACGCGAGAAGCTAACAAACGTTAAAATAGACTAAAAGCAAAAAAGGCGCCTTTGGCGCCTTTTTTAATGTTTGCGATCGAATATACCCAAACCAGCTCAAGGTGCGAGTTTCAGTTGGAATTAAATCGCGTCTTCATCTTCTTCAGCGGTACGAATACGTACAACACGCTCAACGTCAGTGACAAAGATTTTACCGTCACCAATTTTACCTGTTTGCGATGTTTTAACGATAACATCGATAGCACGGTCAACATCTTCGTCGCTTAATACGATATCTAGTTTTACCTTAGGTAAAAAGTCCACCATGTACTCAGCACCGCGATAAAGCTCGGTATGTCCTTTTTGACGGCCAAAGCCTTTCACTTCGCTTACCGTCATCCCTGTGATGCCCACATCTGATAATGCTTCGCGCACATCATCAAGCTTAAATGGTTTAATAATTGCTTCGATTTTTTTCATTTTCGGGTTACTTATTATTTCTCGATTGCGTCGATTTTAGACAATCCCATTGCTGATGGCAAACAAAGCTATGAATTACGGTGATTAAATCAGCAATCATGATATTATTAAACAAAGTGATTCAAAATAGAGACAACAATGAAATCATTGCAACAGGGTTTTACATTATTGGAGTTAATGGTCACGATTGCTATTGTAGGTATTATTGCAACTATTGCGATCTGGGATAGCTCAGACCTACTAGAAAATGATAGAGCGGAAAGCTATTTGCAAGAGCTTAAACGCAATTTAAGTTTTGCCAGAGCAAAAGCTACTACTAGCGATGCTGTTGTGGTTGTTTGTAGTGGAAACACGTCAAGAATTGAAAATAATAGACGA
The DNA here is from genome assembly GCF_014349195.1 of Pseudoalteromonas sp. BZK2. Classification (NCBI taxonomy): domain Bacteria; kingdom Pseudomonadati; phylum Pseudomonadota; class Gammaproteobacteria; order Alteromonadales; family Pseudoalteromonadaceae; genus Pseudoalteromonas; species Pseudoalteromonas sp. BZK2. The sequence continues at coordinate 121,694 of NZ_JACSOG010000011.1, forward strand.
GTCCCTTGTCTAAATGATTGGAGTCAAGGCACTTTATTCGTATTTTTCGATTCGAATCAAAATGGTATATACAACCCAAGAGTTGGCGATATCATTTTAAGGGTAATGGAAGAAATACCTGATAATAGTCAGTTAGCATTTTCAGGGGATCGCTCTTTAATATTCGATACCAGCGGTATGCTCACTTCAAACGCAGGAAAATTCACTTACTGCCCTTCTAAAGCTAATGATGATAACAATAAACAACTTGAGATTTTAAAATCTGGTACTGCTTTATATCGCGGCAGTACGACAGATGGCTGTAATTAATGTGCTAAAATTGACAACCCCTCTACTGAGCATATAGTTAAAATAACAGTCATTATTGGGAGTCTTCAAGGATGAGGACATTATATTTTATACGCTGTTGTAAAGGCGCTACTCTCATAGAAAGCATGGTTTTAATAGCGATTTTATCCTTGCTGTTGCATTTTGCGTTATTTGAATTCAAGCCAATGCTAGCAAAAAACCGACTAGACAACCGAGTCCATGAAATTAAAAGAGCATTGCACTTTGCTCGATTAAAAGCACAATCTAGTGGAAGTCGTGTTACCTTCTGTGCGCTCAACAATAATCGCTGCGAAAAGAAACTTTGGCATAAATCGCTTACCGTATTTGTTGATAGAGGAAACATTGGTATCTTTGAGAATAGCGATACTATTTTGCTTGAGCTTGAAGCAATTAACTCACTGGATATGTTTACTTATCCCCGCAACTCGGTAACCTTTGGACCAAGTGGTATACCTATGGCACTGAATAACGGCACGTTTTTATATTGTCCTGAGTATAAAAAAGAAAGCCTCAAAGGGCTTTCTATAACAATTAGTCCAATCGGCAGGGCCAGAGTAATTGATACTGATAAGTGTTGAGGCTACTTGCCCCAACACGTACTCGAATCAGCAGAGCCTTCAGACTTTTTGAGACCTGTATCTGTGATTATTAACTTTGTGCATTCTGTATCCTTTAGAGGTGGCCCTGATTCAGCAGTAGCCTCAAATTCGAAGGTACCCGCATTATTATCAACACTCGCCTTTAGCTTATAAAAATTGTTTTCTGTTCTCTCAGCGACACCAAGATCTCCTAGAGAAGTCGTGTATTCACGATTATCTACAAAATATTGCTCTTGTTTATTTGCTGCATCAAGCAAAGCAGTGATCCCCTCTGTTCTCGCTGTTCGCTTAACATGTTCAAAATAGTTTGGAATAGCAATGCTCGCGATAATCCCTAAAATTGCCACAGCAATCATAAGCTCTATTAAAGTAAAGCCCTTTTCACTAGTGTGTTGTATTTCATTCATTCTTTATAACCTTATAATCTGCTGAATCCAAACACGATTCCATCATAGGTTTAACACCTACTCAAAGCAACTGACAAGTCACTTATTTATAGCCGTGTTGCAATTAGGCTATTTTGAGCCATCATTAACTTCTCTTTTATAGATAAAGGTTTGTTGAGTTTTAAAGCCAAAACCAATAGGAACAGCGTCACTAACAAGCTTAATTTTACCGTCTTCAACAGTTATACCTGGGCCTAAGATTTCTTGAACCTTAAATGGGTTTTCTTGCCCCTTAATACCAGGTCCAATTGTTAGAAATTGACTTAACTCTTCGACTTTATCTTCAGTATCTTTAATGACATCTGGATTGTTAGGATCAGGTAAGTCATCACAATAGCCATTATTATTATTATCAACACAACTATTCCCCACGCCAAAATACAACTGAGGTGTGTCCGGAACATCATTGGAAGTAGTAAATTTCAGGCTATCGTAAACCTTTGTGCCATAGTGTAAATGAAAGGCATATACGCTTCCTGAGCCACCAGTTAACGAGCACTGGTTAGTTGTCTCGGTTGCAGAAGCAGGGGTATAGCTTGTGAAATAGGCAACCCCCCCTATAACTGTACTCGCAGCAAGTGATTTTTCTCCCACTGACGGAAGGTTATAATACCAGCCTTTATAGGCTCCAAGTTCAACTTCTAGCTTGGTAAATTTATCGACATTATCAAGCGCATTACCAAATGGATCTGAGTCCATATTCATTAAATCAGATTGAGTAATTACCTTGGGTACGTCACTACCTACAAAAGATTGAGTAACTGTATTAATATCTCGAATCATGAAAAGTTGATCCTTAGTTACTGTTGAAGTTGGCTTTGAACGATTACCACTGCCAACTAAAACTGCATCAAAGGGTGTATCTCGTCGAGAAAATATTTTTTTCCCATTAATAGTTGTTTCTGTGACCTTGCTGAACATAGTTCTTGCTATCAGCGGTTTGTAGAAAAAACGCCTATCTTGCGTACTCAAAGAACTGCCCAAACTTGCAAGTTTGAAGTGAGTCCAAGGACTATCAGAGCTATTTGGTTTTTCACTCGGCATATCTATTCGCCAAATATCACCACCTGTGTCAGTTGCATATAAACGGTCAACAAAGCCATCATAATCCGAATCAAGAACACTAACATCAGCCGCAATACTGTGCTTACCTTTAAAACCGTTTTCGGTTGGAGTTAGTGCCCAAATTTTATTTCCTGTTTGCGCATCAACAATATAGATCCCGCGGCCTTCGTTATCATCTGTTCGGATCACGTTATCCTTGTTAGTGTCGTAACCCGCACCAAAAATCAATACAGGACGTTTTTTATAGCCTTCCATATTAATATAGGTAACCGTAGGCTTAGACCAAGTTTGACCTAACTCTTTGAAGTCACCGGAACCACCTTCAATAGGTTGATTCCACAGTAAACTTGGTGAGTCGGGGTTTGTAATATCTAAGCCATAGTAATAATTACCACCACGCCTCAAACCAAAAAATGCCCAAACACGATCACTTCCATTTACCACACCATCATTATTTTTGTCATCGAAAAATACAGATATTGGACCATCAACACCATATACTTTAGTGTTCGCTTGATTCTCTCGTAGCGGCTTAATTATTTTGTACAAGCTACTTGGAATAAATGCCCAGCTTTCTTTAAGAACGTCCTTTTTATCTTGGAAAAAGTGTAAAAAGCCTGCATTTGTACCAATTAAAATGCGAATGTCGTCATTACCATAATCAATTGTAACGGGTTTAGAATGTAGCGGATCACCGAAAATATCTTGTCGCTGGTCCACTGATGAAGAATCTCCATCCTCGTTATCAACATCTATCCCGCGCGCCCAATCAATTGTTTTTTGTAATTGTGACTTATCAACCCCAAACAACTTCGCGGCTTTTTCATCGCCACCTAAGGCACTCGAAACATTTTCTTTTGTAAAATCTACTAGACTAGACTTACCCGCGTCTGTGTATAACTTTCGCGATGCTAGTTTAGTTAAATGTAGATTTACGCCACCACGTTGCACTGTATTTCCATCAGCTTCTTCATTAGTTGGTAGCCAGAACGTTCTCGCTTTATTAGAAATCAAACCATCTTCATTAAGTGCTGATTTACCTGTTGAATCAACAATTTGATCACCAGACACTTTTAATTTTTTCAAATTTCCACGCCAACGCGCACCCGTTTCAGGGTAAAACATAGCGTAGTAAATCGATTCGCGGCTACGGGTTTGATCAACATTGTTACTCGCGATTGACGGTGAAGTGAAACTATCATTTACTTCACGGATTTGGGTGATTGTATTTTTCAATGCCTCGGATAATTGCTCCGACGTATTCGCATGCAGGTACTGGCCACCGCCTAATCGAGCGGTTTCCGAAAGTAGAGTTTTACCGTTATTACTCATCCCACTACCAAAGCCGATGGTATATACACGCCCTGTTTCATGGATATCCGTTGTGGTTGGCCTTAAGTCGACTTCAACATCATCAGTGCCATGTATGATCTGAGCTAACTTGTGTAGAAGAACCCCTGCAATTTTATCGTCATTTGATAATGAGCTACCAAAATACGACTTATATAATGCGCTAATATTAGAGTCTTGCTCATTATCAGATCCTGCAGATGGGTCCCCATCTGTCATGTAGATAATATTAACGGAGTTATCACAGCGCTTTACTTCATCAGGATTATCAAATGGTGAAATATATGAGAAATTAGTGATGACTTCATTTTCCCAACGACACCCCCACCAGTAACATTTACGAACTCTGTTTGTTGTAGTTGATTTATTCTCTACGGAAGTATCACGTAAAAGCTCATTGACTTTTTCACCATAGAATAAGTTTTGCCCTGTAATATATAAGTATGCTTCCCACAAAGTTTCAGTCAGCGGCGTACCACCATCAGCAGGTAAATTGGCAATCGTCGTTTTCAACGTTGACATTGGCGAGCCAATACCAGCAAGTACATAACCACCTTCAGTACTATTAAAGCGCATTATGCCAAAATCAATATCATCGTTACCATCAACCAGTTTAGTAATAGCATCTTGTGCAACGCCTAACCGACTATCTGAACACGGGATATACAAACCATTTGAGAACCCACAACTGTTACCCGAACTAGTAGAAAAGGCCATACTTCCAGAAGTATCGAATACAATTAATACGCGAGGTTTCTCATCGAGATCAACATTATGATTTACATAAAGCTCTATATCTTCTGCTGAACTAGAAAAGCTAACCGCAGCAAAGGCACAAAGAAGTATCCTGTTTACTGTTTTACTAATTTTCATTACTTCTCCCGTCACCTTAATGCTATTAATTTAGCGATTAGCTTTGTTATTGCCGAACTTCTGCTTTGTGATTTTCTGCAGCAGTTGAAAACCTTAACAGTGCGATAAATTACAACACCCTTATGTTTGAGTTGCTGCAATACTTATACAGAACCATAAAAAAGGCTAAAAAGCATTTTATAAAATTCAAACACACTATAATTATTATAATAAAAAGCTACTACTATTCCACACTTTTCTTATCTAAATTAATAATAAAAAAAATAATTAGAGCATAAAAGAGAAATAAGAAAAAACGACCGGAAAAATAATCCTGAATGGATTGGCAAAATAGTGGAAATAAAAAATAAAAGTATAAAATAAACAGCAACTTAATAGAGAATGGAAATATTAATTTAATATAGAAAAAACACTGACAATGAGTTCACCCAAGTTAAGCTTATAAAACGGGTGACTGAGAAAATAAATACTCAAAAAATCATAAAGCCAGTGTTCAAAAAAGGATGTTATTTAATCTAGTAACTTCTGTCGTTCTCTTCTTTTTTATATATGTAAGTTTGTTGAACTTTAAAACCAAGAGGTTCATCACTCACTAATTTTATTTCTCCATTTTCAATAGTTAAACCGGGTCCATTTACCCCTTTGACTTTAAATGGGCTTTCTTCACCTATGATTTTGGGCCCAACAGTCATAAACTGACTTATCTTTGTTTGCTCAATTTTATCTTCTGAGTCATCATCATATCCATCGCAATAGCCATCGCCGTTTGTGTCTTTACAACTCTCAGTCTCACCAAAAAAGAGTTTTGGGGTATCCGGTACATCTGTGCCAGTTATAAATTTCAAGTTCTCATATACTTTTGTGCCATAGTGTAAATGAAATGCATACAGACTTCCCATTCCAGCGCTCAATGAGCATTGGTTTTCTGTGCTATCGTCAGATGCTGGAGAAAAGCTAGTATAATAAGCAACACCACCAATTACAGTGCTAGCAGCAAGCGACTTTTCACCTGCAGAAGAGAGGTTATAATACCAGCCTTTAAACTTCCCTAATTCCACTTCAAGGTCAACAAAAGCATCTATATCTTTCAAAGCGCTACCGAATGGATCTGAGTCAACATTCATTAAATTCGATTGAAAAATAACATCAGGAACATCATTACCTTTAAATGACTTAGTAACCGTATTGCTATCTCTAATCATAAATAGCTGGTCATTTGCCAATGTTGAAGTCGGTTTAGCTCTATTACCGCTACCAACCAATATTGCATCGTATGGAAAATCAATTCTAGTTGTCTCTGATTTCCCATTGACTATTGTCTTAGAAACTTTACTAAATACAGTCCGAGCTACCGTCGGTTTATAGAAAAATCTACGATCATTACTTGCAAGTTGGCTGCCTAAACTTGCGAGCTTAAAATGCGTCCATGGTTGTTCAGAGTCTTTTGGATTATCGCTTGGCATATCAATACGCCATATATTACCGCCTGTATCCGTAGCATAGAGCCGATCAATATAACCATCATAATCTGAGTCTAATAAGCTGATGTCTGAAGCAATACTATGTTCACCGGTGAAATCATTTTCATCAGGTGTTAATCCCCAAACTTTTTCGCCTGTCTCTGCATCTACAATATAAATGCCACGTCCTTTGTTATCATCACTTCGAAGCACATTATCTTTATTAGTATCATAACCTGCGCCAAAAATTAGTACTGGTCGGTCTTTAAAGCCATTCAAGTTAATATAAGCAACTTCTGGTTTAGACCAGGACTGGGCAAGTTCTTTAAAGTCACCAACCCCACCTTTTAATGGTTCTTTCCATAACAGTTTAGGTTGATTTGGGTTAGTAATATCAAGTGCATAATATTCATTCCCGCCTCGTCTTAGGCCAAAAAATGCCCATACTCTATCTGAACTATTAACAACACCATCACCGTTTTTATCATCAAAGAAAACTGAAATAGCGCCATCAACACCGTAGACTTTCGTATCTTGTGTATTATCTCTCAGTGGTTTTATAATTTTATACAAGCTCCGTGGTATGAATGCCCAGCTTTCGGCTAATACATCATTTTTATCTTGAAACATATGCAAATAGCCTGCATTAGTTCCAATTAAAATACGAACGTCATCATTACCATAATCTATAGTTACAGGTTTTGAATGCAGGGGATCACCAAAAATATCTTGACGAGAATCATCTGTTTCCCCATCGTTATCTTCATCATTAACATCCAAACCTCGCGACCAGTTTATGAGATCTTCTACCTCATCGGGTGAAGATTCAAAATCAACGGCAGCTTTGGCGATTGTATTATAGTGGAATACTACTCTATACCTTGTAAAATTAAGTAACCTTCCCCCTGAAAGGTTAGTAAGAACCTTTCTACCGGTATTTGGTAAGCTTGAAATATTTGCAAGATATGAGTTAACACCACCTAACTCAACTGCATTCCCATCTGGTAAATCGGAATTTGACCAAAAAGTTTTAGCTTCTTTTGCTATCAACCCATCACTTTGAATGGCGGACTGCCCATTAGCATCGACTATAATATCGCCCGAAACTTTCAATTTTTTCAAATTACCACGCCAACGGGCATTAGTGCTGGGATAGAACATAGTGTAATACAAACCATCTCTACTACGAGTTTGATCGGCATTATTTGAGGCTGTCGATGGAGCCGTAAAAGTTCCGGACTCATTTCTAAGAACCGCAAACGTTTCTTTCAGCTTTTCAGATAATGCTTTTCCATCACTGGCAAAAAAGTATTTCCCACCTCCAAGTTCAGCAGTTTTCTCAAGTAAATCCTTTGCAGGCTCACTTAGACCATTACCAAAACCAATTGTGTAAATAATACCTTGATCATGAATTTTAGGCGTCTTTTTATTTAAATCGACAATTACTTCGTCTGTTCCGTGTATTACTTTTGCAAGGGCCGCTAAATAGTTTAGATTATGTTCATAACCATAAAGAGGGGCAGGCTCTGAGAAGTAGAATTGATTAAGCTTTTCAATATCAGCGTCTCGCTCATTATCATTCTGAGGCTCGCCATCAGTTATTAGCAGTACATTTACAGTGTTATCGCACCTTTTATCACCGGTTAGCTTTGTATCAAATGGAGAAAGGTATTTTTTTCCAATTTCTGCTTTTGTATCTCTCTCATCTACGGCAACTAAGGAGCCAAAATCAACTTTTTGGCCAGTTAAGTACATGTAAACTTCCCAAAGTGACTCGGTGACAGGAGTCGAGCCTCCTGCTTTGATCCCACGAATCAAGTTTTTTAGGGTATTATGCTCTGTGCCTAAGCTCGCTTTTACATACCCCCCATGAGAGGGAGCAAAACGGTTAAAGCCAAAGTCCATATCAGAATTATTCTCAATTGTTTCAATTATGATATCTCTAGCAGCTGCTATTCTACTTTCAGGGCACTCAACTAAGTAACCTCCCGTAGGGTGATGGCAACGACTGCCATCAGTTGCTGAGAAAAGCATACTTCCTGATGTATCGAGTAAAAAAATAACTCTTTGTTTTTCTTTTAAGTCATGGTCATAATTGACGTACAACTCCGTATCATCCGCATACCCACTACAACCAATGAATAAAAAACTAATAACTGAGAGCTGACATAATAAGTTTAGTTTTCTCATAAAATTTTCCTTATCAACCACCCGTATTCAGGCTCGCCATTTCCTGGGCAACCCCTGTTGTAATCGTCAAAGTATGCTTACTTTTAGTGCCATAGGTAATGGTGGTATCAACTTGAACCATGTTGCAGGAGATACCTGCAGTGAAGTTAAATTTACGCGGACAAGGTAAATCAAGAACACCGTTATTTAAATTTGTCATCGTGTTGGTTGCGTCGCCAACCTTTCCCATTGCATAGCCACCATCAGGAATTTCTGCCGCTTTCATTAAAAATGCACTGTCGCCACCCGCGGCAGCTTCGTTTGCAATAACTTGCTGAACAGTTCCTATTAATTCATTTTCTGCTGTTTCTCGCTCTTGGGCTGCATTAGTAATTTTAATATCTATGCTACTACTACTCATCAAAGAAACGGCAATACCTGTAACAGCTACCACCATAATCAAAGCAACGATTAATACCACCCCTTGTTGTTTCTTTTGCAAGGTTAAATGCGCCATAAATTTGCTCCAACATTATTTAAACGAATCGTTGTAGTAAACACCGCCCGACGATAATTATCTGTAAATGTTAGCTCTTTTCTGCTCGCATCTTCACCAAGCGTATATTTTTGATTTTTGACTTTTAGATTCGGGTCAGGCAATAGCGATCTAACTAATAAAAACACTTGCACTGTCAAAATACCACGGCGGTTCTCCCAGTCATTGTTCGTCATTTGACTAATACTTCTATAAGTATCTACACGGCTGTTGTTCGTAGTATCTAGACCAAATACAAAATGCATATTCTCCACGCCTTCCATCACGCTTTCAGTTCTCATCGTTTGGCTAGTAGTTAACCTTTTTCGGCGTAAAATGGGAACTTTAATTGATTGATCATTTATCGTGTATGAGTCTTCAAAGATGTAGTAAACATGATGACGGTAACGCCAAATCGTCGCATTACCATTGATAGTTGAGGCCGCGATTGGGCCTTGTCTAAATTCAGCCCGTTCTTGCTCAGCAATGAAGTAATAATAGTCATTGCTCGTCTGATTAGGTTGGATCTGCAGCCCTTCAAGAAACTTCATCTGTAAAACTTCAGTATTTTTCTTTGCATTGTTGATACAACTAAGCGCAGAACCATCTGAGGTTTCTACAGCATAAACCGAGCGAAAATTACTAGTTGCACTGTCAGCAGGGAAGCTCGCATTATTGAGGCCTTCTGAGCAGTCACCTGTAGGGTTATTTACAGCATTCGTATTGGTATTTTCGTCTGAGAATGAGTCTTCATAGAATGTCCCCCAAAAGCCAATTTGTTCTATATCACGCTGCATGATATTTAAAGCTAACCGACCTGTTTCCTGCAATTCACCAATTGTCATGGTGTCTCGTGTTGTTACTTTCATACTTAAATAAGTAAACATCACCCCACCAAGCACTATGCCGCCAATGAATAAAGCGACCATCATCTCAACAAGTGTAAATCCAGTTTGCTTTTTCATCTTATGACCTTAAGTATATGTAGCTTTCAAGCACGACTAAACGGCGCTTGTCGTTTTGTGTTCCACAATCAATAGCAGCTGTCGCATTATTTGCTTTTTGCTCCTGCCTACCTTGCCAGCTGATCACCACCCTTATATTAAATTCACTCGCATTTCCTGCTGCGACTGGGGTGTTATTTATACACACAGTGGCATTATCTAAAGCACCCGTATTTTCACGAGCTTGAATTGCGCGGATCCATTGTTGTTTATCAAACTCAGCTATATTTTTTGCAGTACAAGCGGAATTAAAACATGTCTGAGCTTTGTCGGCTGCTGATTGACTACTAAACTCTCCATTGTATAAACCGGCAAAACCCGAAGAGTCGTTTGCTCTCATACGTTGGATTATGTCATTACCAAGTGCCACAGCAGCTGCACGCTGCATTGAATCAAAGCTAGCTTGTTTTGCTTTAGCTTGTAAGGCCACGGCACCTAATAAACCAAAACTCAAAATAACAAAGGCAATAAGCACTTCAATAAGCGTAAAACCTTTCTGCTCAGAATGTTTAATCATGGTGAAGTTCATTGATACTTTTACATACCATAAGAATATTACGATACAGATAAATAACAATCTGTATATGGACAAGCGGTCATAATGCGCGATAAACGGTACTGAAACTTTCTTCAGAGCAAAGTAATAAACAATAAAGAAGCTGGGACTTTAGGAGATAAGCTGCTGCATTGAGAGTTTTTTTATTTACCCATTACAGCTTTTACATTTTTAAGCTCTCGACGACTAACAGACAAAGGCTCTTTAAACTGCTTCATCGTGACTGTATGTCCACCAGAAGAAGGACTATTAAGGCTTACAATATGGTGCTTATTGACAAGTGTATTACGATGAATTCTAAGTAGCTGCAGAGGATAGGTTTGCTCAAGTTGTTTTAAACTTTGCTCAACAAGTGCCTCACCTTCAAAAAACACCACCCGCGTGTATTTTTGCTCTGCAATACAGCAAATAACATCATCTATATTTACTCTTCTTAATACGCCTGCAAGTTGATAACAAATATAGTTATTTTCAGGTGTTAATACTTGAGTTCGGTTTAATTTACTAAGCTGCGCCATTGCTTTTGTTAAAGCTTGCTCGGATACAGGTTTAACTAAATAGCCATCTACTGCGAGCTCAAATGCAGTTAACGCATACTCAGGATGCGCTGTTAAAAACATCACTGCAGGGGGGATCGAAAACTGTTTTAGTTCAGCAGCTACTTCAAGGCCCGACTGCTTGGGCATATTAATATCCAGCATCACTAAATCAGGCTGGAGCTGCTTACAAAGTTCAATCACCTGTTCGCCGTTACTGGCTTCACCTACAACTGTGCAAAGTTCGTTGGTAGCTAATAAACGTTTAATACGCGCCCTTGCTAAAGGCTCGTCATCAGCAATTAAAATTTTTATCATGCGCTTCTCTTCTTAGGTATCACCAATTTCACCCTAAAGATCTCATCACGAACAGTCGTAGTCAGTTGCGCTTTTTGATGATAGAAAAGTGACAAACGCTGGCGGATGTTTTCAAGTGCCATACCGTTGCCTGCTCGTGAATGGCTCCCTTGCTTCGCTACAGGGTTAGTTATAATGAAAGTATAAGCTTTGTTCGATTGATACATCTCGACAGAAATGTTGCCCTGCTCTGCTGGCTCTACGCCATAAAAAACCGCATTTTCAATAATCGGCTGTATTGTCAGACACGGAATATCTATATCTGGTAACTCATCAGGTAATTGCCAGCTTAATGCTAGGCGTTCGCCATAGCGCCAACGTTCAAGTGCCACATACTGCTGGCATAAAGTGATTTCATCAGCAAGCTTTATGGCTTTACCGCTGCGCATTGCGGCCTGCGACAGCGCCGCCAGCGCCAAAATTGCTTGTTCAGCCGCCTCAGCATCATAATGGGTAAGCTCAGCAGCAGTGTTTAAACTATTAAACAAAAAGTGAGGGCGTATTCTTGCTTGTAATGCATCAAGTTCAGCCTGCGCTAACGCTTTCGTTTGTTGCTCTTTTTGATTATGAATAAGCAGGAATTGGCTGAACAACGCGGTGACCAAAAATATGATCAGTAAATTACTGACAATAAAGTTAGCTCTCGACTCCATAGCGAACACATCTGAAAACACAGACAAAAACAGCCAGCTAAAAACAGACGTTAATGCCAGTAAAGTGGATATCAGAATGAATAACTGTTTAGGGTGCGACAGCTTTGTAAGTAGAGCCCGGCATACATACAGTAACGACAAGCTTGAAAGAAAAATTAGATGTAAAAAGCAGCTAAATATAGCTAGACGTAACCAAACATCACCTAAGCTCATTGGTGAAAAGGCGAGTAAAATAGCAATGACTTGGCTGACGATCAGTGTGGCAAGGACACCACGAGATTGAAAAAGAGCCGCAATCAGCAAGCCGTTTGAATTAGGCTGTTTGCTCATGGGCTCCTCTTTTAACTGTTGACTACTATTTGCTTAGATTAGCGTAGCTCAACAGGAACGGCAAATACTATGTTCTCTTCTTCGCCAGGATTTTCAACAACTTGATTGCCACCCAATTCTTTTAGACGAGCAATAACTTGTTGAACTAAAACTTCTGGTGCAGATGCACCTGCAGTAACACCCACCGCATTTACATTGTTGAACCAATCAGCTTCAAGATTACTTGCATCATCAATCAAATAAGCCGTAGTGCCCATTTTATCGGCAAGCTCACGTAAACGATTAGAGTTAGAGCTATTTTTAGCCCCAACTACAAGCAATACATCCACTTTATCAGCTAAGTCACGCACTGCATCTTGACGGTTTTGCGTAGCATAACAAATGTCATCTTTACGCGGGCCATCAATTGCTGGAAACTTAGTGCGTAATGCATCAATCACATCTGCTGTATCATCTACAGATAACGTTGTTTGGCTACAGTAAAACAGGTTCTCAGGGTTTTTAACCGTTAGGCCAGCAACATCTTCAGGGGTTTCTACTAAGTAAATACCACCTGCTTCGTTATCGTACTGCCCCATTGTACCTTCTACTTCTGGATGACCATGATGGCCAATTAACACACACTCAGTACCTTTACGGCTTGCACGTGTTACTTCCATATGTACTTTTGTTACCAACGGGCAGGTTGCATCAAATACTTTAAGGTCACGTCGCTTTGCCTCGCTTCGAACAGCTTGTGATACACCATGCGCACTAAAGATAACAATGCTGTCGTCAGGAACCTGATCTAGTTCTTCAACAAAGACTGCACCGCGATTTTTCAAGCCATCAACAACATATCGGTTGTGAACGACTTCATGACGCACATAGATTGGCTTTTCAAAGATATCGAGTGCGCGCTCCACAATACTGATTGCACGATCAACGCCTGCGCAAAAACCACGTGGGTTCGCTAATAAAATATCCATTAACCTGTTACCTCTAAAATATCGACTTCAAAGGTTAAGCGTTGCCCTGCAAGTGGGTGGTTAAAGTCAATAGTAACTGACTCACCTTGCACTTCACGAACAAGACCAGGTAACTCTGTACCATCAGGCTGAGTAAAGGCAATAATATTACCTACTTCAGCAGGCGTGTCTGCACCAAACTTGCTGCGGTCAACATAGTAGATGTTATCTGGATTTGGCTGACCAAATGCATCTTCTGGCTCTAATGCAAATGACTTACTTTCACCAGCCGCTAAACCGAGTAAGCACTTTTCAAAGTTTGCTGTCAGGCTGCCATCACCCATTCGCAATTTTGCAGGTTTATTATGTACTTTAGTTGAATCGGCTGCTGAGCCATCTTCTAACTTAATTGAGAAATGAAAGATCACTTCAGAGTTTTCACCAATTACAGCTTGGCTCATGCTTGTTGCTCCTTAGGACTTTCGCCTGTGAAGGCATCAAATAAAAGTAATGCGGCACCGATACAAATCGCACAATCGGCAATATTAAAAACAGGAAAGTGCCAGTTTTCGTAATATACATGCAGGAAGTCAATAACATAGCCATACGCGATTCGGTCGTATAAATTGCCTATTGCACCGGCTAAAACTAACGCATAAGCAGAACATAATACCTTGTTAGACGCAGGTAAACGTTTCAGCCACCACACTAAAAGCACACTGATCGACACTGCAATCAAACTAAAGAACCAGCGCTGCCAGCCACCTGAATCACTCAAAAAGCTAAATGCCGCACCATAGTTGTGTACATAGGTGAAGTTAAAGAATGGCAGAATATCTATCGACTCTTGATAGGCCATGGTATTAACGACAAGTGATTTTGTCGCATAGTCTACTACCAAAAGCAGTAGACTAAGCCATAACCAAACCAAGCCACTTTTTCCGGCTAGTTTGCTCACAAACAACTCCTATGCGAACTGACGCTGTTCACCATCGCCGTCAACATTGCTTACACAACGGCCACAGATTTCAGGGTGTGCAGGATCAGCACCTACATCATCACAGTAATGCCAACAACGCTCACATTTTTCAGCGGTTGTTGCGGCAACTTTAATGTATAAGCCATCAATTTCTGTAGCTTGCGTATCCTCTGGCTGCGTAGTCACAGTTTCGACTGTCACGCCTGAAGTTAATAGTACAAAGCGCAGTTCATCACCTAATGCAGCTAATTTCGCACTTAACTCTTCACCTGCATAGATGCTTACGTTTGCTTGTAGAGTTGCACCAATAACTTCTTCTTTACGCGCCGCTTCTAGCACACGGTTTACTTCATCACGAACGTTTAGGATTGTTAACCAATCATCGTTGCTGAACTTACCTTGTGAAGAAGCTTGTAAGCCATCGTACCACACAGAAGTGAATACAAACTTGTCACGCTCACCTGGTAATGCTTCCCAGATTTCTTGCGCAGTGAAGCTTAAGATCGGTGCCATCCAACGGGTCATTGCTTCAGCAATGTGATAAAGCGCAGTTTGACATGAACGACGCGCATGGCTGTCGCTTTTCGCTGTGTATTGACGATCTTTGATTACGTCTAGGTAGAACGAACCAAGCTCACCAGTACAGAAGTTCATTAGCTTTTGCGTTACAAGTAGCATTTGGTACTTGTCGTAAGCCGCTAAGATTTCATCTTGCAGTTCAGCTGCACGGCCCACAATCCAACGGTCAAGCTCAACCATGTCTTCAATAGCAACTTGATCTGTTTTTGGATCAAAACCACTTAAGTTCGCAAGTAAATAACGGCTCGTATTACGAATACGACGATAACGGTCTGCTGAACGTTTAAAGATTTCATCAGATACAGTCATTTCAGCTGTAAAGTCAGTTGATGCAACCCATAAACGTAAGATGTCAGCACCTAGTTTGTTCATCACGTTTTGTGGTGAAATTACGTTGCCTAATGACTTAGACATCTTACGGCCATTTTCATCAACCGTGAAACCATGTGTTAGCACTTGCTTGTATGGCGCATGACCATTGATAGCAACCGATGTCATCATTGACGACATAAACCAACCACGGTGTTGATCAGAACCCTCTAAGTAAAGATCAGCAGGACCGGTTAAATCTTCACGTGCATCAACCACACATGCGTGAGTCACACCTGAGTCAAACCATACATCTAGCGTATCTTGAACTTTCATGTATTGCTCAGCGTCATCGCCAAGTAAAGTAGCTGGATCTAAGTCATACCAAGCTTGAATACCTGATTTTTCAACTAATTTCGCCGCTTCTTCGATAAGCTCTTGTGTATTCGGGTGAAGCGCACCAGTGTCTTTATCAACGAATAATGCAATTGGCACACCCCATGTACGTTGACGTGAAATACACCAATCAGGACGGCCTTCAACCATGTTTGCAATGCGGCTCTCGCCCCACTCAGGTAACCACTCAGTCTTTTTGATTTCGTTTAATGAATCTTGACGAAGGTTAGCTTGGTCCATACTTACGAACCACTGTGGCGTAGCACGGAAGATAATAGGTGTTTTATGACGCCAGCAATGTGGGTAGCTGTGCGTAAGCGCATGATGATGCAATAACGCATTGTTTTCAGTTAATACGTCAATGACGCTCGCATTCGCTTTGAATACGTGCTGACCTGCAAACATTGGTGTGTCAGGTAAGTAAACACCGTTAGCACCAACAGGGTTAGCTACTTCTAAACCATAAGCAAGACCTGCCGCGAAATCTTCTTGACCGTGACCTGGTGCAGTATGAACAACACCAGTACCAGAATCAGTCGTTACGTGATCAGCCACAATCACAGGCACTGTGAAGTCATAGAACGGGTGAGCAACCTGTAAGTTCTCAAGTGCAGCACCTTTTACATAACCGAGTACGTGGTAATGTTTGAAGCCATAACGGTCCATAGCATCTTTAACTAGCTCAGAACCTAAAATTAGACGTTGCTGTGCACCTTCGTCATCAATTTGAACAAGGGCATACTCAAGCTTTTCGTGAACGGCTACTGCACGGTTAGCTGGTAATGTCCACGGTGTTGTCGTCCAGATAACTGTACTAACTGCACCGGTACCTTCATGGCCTTCAGCAAGTTCAAACGCAGTGATTACAGCATCTTGATCAGCAAATTCAAAGCGTACATCGATTGCTGGAGACTGTTTATCTTGGTATTCAACTTCTGCTTCAGCAAGTGCTGAACCACAATCTGTACACCAGTGAACAGGCTTAGCACCTTTGTGTAAGTGACCATTTTTAATGATGCGACCAAGCACGCGAATTGCGTTCGCTTCAAAGTCAAAGTTCATTGTTAAGTAAGGCTTGTCCCAGTCACCAAATACACCAAGACGTTTAAAGTCTGTTTTTTGACCCTCGACTTGTTTTTTAGCGTATGCGCGACATTTTTCACGGAACTCAGCAGCAGACACTTTCACGCCTGGCTTGCCTACTTTCTTTTCAACCATTAATTCAATTGGTAAACCGTGACAGTCCCAACCCGGCACGTAAGGTGCGTCGAAGTCAGACAAGGTTTTTGACTTAACAATAATATCTTTAAGAATTTTGTTTACCGAGTGGCCTAAATGGATATCACCGTTTGCATACGGAGGGCCGTCATGCAAAATGAAGGTTTTTTTACCTTTTTTAGCGCTGCGAATTTGACCGTAAAGATCGTCTTCATACCATGTCTTAAGCATCTTTGGTTCACGTTGTGCCAAATTGCCGCGCATTGGAAACGCTGTTTCCGGTAAATTCAAAGTATGTTTGTAGTCGCTCATTAATCCTACTTTCCGTATCGGCTACCTAATTTAAACCAAAACACTGCTTAGCGGCGGTTACATCATCTGCAATCTGCGCCGTCAGTTGTGTTAATGTCTCGAATTTTTTCTCATCGCGAAGCTTTTTAATTAGCTCCACGTGCATAAATTGTCCGTAAATGTCTTGCGCAAAGTCGAAAAGATGAACCTCTAACAATGCGCGTGTCCCATTAAATGTGGGTTTGTTGCCAATATTTGCAACCCCATATAATTCTTTATCACCCACTTTTGCTCTTACCGCAAATACCCCATTTACTGGGCATACTTGGCGTTTTAGCGCTATGTTGGCCGTTCTGAACCCTAATTCACGACCTTTCGCCCAGCCATGAATAACACGCCCAGAAATCGCATAGCCATGACCTAACATGGTTTTTGCATCTTCCAATTGCCCTGCAGCAAGCGCATGGCGAATAAGGGTACTACTCACTCTATCATTGAGTCTGCGAAAACTTGCAGTACTTTTCACATCCATGTTCAGCTCAGCGCCCATGGTTTTTAGTAACGCAAAATCGCCACGACGACGTTTGCCAAAACAAAAGTCATCACCAACAGTTAATGCTTTAACGCCTAGCTTTTCAATCAGTACTTGGCTGACAAACTGTTCTGCTTCCATGTTGGCAAATTGCTGATTGAAGCTAATACAAATCACTCGTTCCACGCCTAATTTAGCAAGCAAACTGAGCTTATCACGTAGTCGAGTTAAACGCGCGGGTGCATTATCTTTGGCAAAAAACTCTTGTGGCTGAGGCTCAAATAACATCACGGTACTTGGCAATTGATGCTTTTCTGCGTCTTGCAGCAAGCCTTTAATCACTTCTGCATGACCTAAGTGCACGCCATCAAAATTACCAATGGTCAACACACAGCCATAATGCTGCGCGCGAATATTGTGAATACCTCTAATTAACTCCATGCCACCTTTTTGCCTTTATCAGCGAGCCCAAAACATTGATATCGGGCTTGAAGCGCCGATTATAATCTTTTTTTTAGTTTGATTCAGTAGTTGCAACACTTTTTATCGTATTTAGTCGCACACCTAGAATGAATAAGGCCGCAAAGTAAACAAAAACCGCCAGCACTAATAATCCACTCAACAGCAGCACTTGCTCAGTAAAGTGCCATGCTTTCCAGGCAAATTGCTGGCCCACATACCATACAGATGCGGCCATTAATAAACTTGAAAACAAACACTTAAAGGTGAAACCAAGGCTCATCGCAGAAAACTGATAAACGCCTTCTTTACGTAGTTGATGATACAACAAATAGGCATTACAACTGGCCGACATCGCGGTTGCTAACGCTAACCCCAAATAGCCAATAAATGGAGCTAGCATAATGTTAAACACCATATTTAACACCAGTGTTTTAATACCAATTTTTACGGGGGTTTTAGTATCTTGACGCGAATAAAAGCCCGGTGCTAACACCTTGATTAACATAAAGCTAACCAGTCCAACTGAGTAGGCCATGACACCGTAACTTACCGCTTTTACATGATCAATTTCACCGTCCTGAAATGCACCATGATCAAATAAAACCGTAATAATGAGCGGGCTTATCACCATTAAACCAAACATAGCAGGCAAGCCTAAGAAAATAACAAATCTCACCCCCCAATCCAGGGTTAGCTGAAAATCTTTTGTGCTTTTAGTGCTATGTAGCTTAGACAATGCGGGTAAAATTACCGTCGCGATACCGATACCGAATAAGCCAAGAGGAAACTCAATTAAACGGTCTGAGTAGTAAAGCCACGCGATAGAACCGGTCATCAACATTGAGGCAATCATGGTGTCGAGCAACAGGTTTATTTGACTGATAGACACGCCAAACAAGGCTGGTAGCATGAGTTTTCGCACTTTTTTAACGTTTTCATCTTGCCAGCCCCATTTTGGGCGGCTCAGCATACGGGCACGGTACAAAAATGGCAACTGAAACAGTAACTGCACTACCCCCCCAACAAATACGCCAATGGCAAGGGCATAAGCCCCAACTGAAAATTTATCGTGCAATAAAACTGCGCAGCTAATAATCGATATATTCAACAGCACAGGTGTAAACGCTGCAACAGCAAAGCGATTATAGACGTTCATGACCGCACCGCTCAGGGCAACCAAACTCACGAAAAATAAATAAGGGAAAGTCAGTTTTAACAGTGCACTGGCCAGTACGAACTTCTCGGCATTTTCGCCTCCTTGCCACCAATCAATAAACCAGCCAGTTCCAAATAAGGCCGCTATAACTGGAGAAGCAATAACTCCGAACAGGGTAACAATTAATAAAATAGTTCCTAACGTACCGGCTGCTTGAGCCACAAACAACCGGACTTTATCATCACCTTGTTGCTCTTTTATCTCAGATAAAACCGGCACAAATGCTTGGGCAAAGGCTCCTTCAGCAAATAAGCGTCTTAGGAAATTAGGAATTCGATTGGCAAATAAAAACACATCCGCAGCAGCACTGGCACCTAGGAGATTCGCCACAACCGCATCTCTTACTAACCCTAAAATACGCGAGATCATCGTCATTGCACTAACAATCATCCCAGAACGAAATAATCCTTTTGCCACCTTAAACCCATTATCAAAAAACTTCTAAGATGGGCGATTATGCCTAAAATATCTTTAAAGCACTAGGCTCGAACCCGACCCTTTGTTACAATGGCGATATTAACTGCTAAAGCGGCAAATTGATGTTCGTTATAAGGAGCAGTTTTTCTTGAGATGTCAAAATTTCGTTGACATTCATGATAAAAACAGGCATATTCCACGGCCTTTAAATTAAGCTTATTTTAAGATTGTTAGGAGCAAACCTTGGCTAACATCAAGTCTGCAAAAAAACGCGCTATTACGAGCGAAAAAAATCGTCAACATAACGCAAGCCGTCGTTCAATGATGCGTACTTACTTCAAAAAAGTAGTTGCTGCAATTGAAGCGGGCGACAAAGAAGCTGCACAAGCGGCATTCGCTGTTGCAACACCTATCCTAGACCGTTACGCAACTAAAGGTCTAATCCACAAGAACAAAGCAGCTCGTCATAAGAGCCGTTTAGCAGCTAAAATCAAAGCGCTATAATTTGTTTTTGATGAATACGAAAAAACCGGCTTTTGCCGGTTTTTTTTTGTTTGTAATTTAACAAGGCACCTGTTCTAAATGCCTCAATAGTTAATTAGCTAGACAATTTCTAGTTCTGGGTAAAACTTTTTCAGCATTGCCGCAATTTTCTTAGGTGTAAACGGTTTTACTACAAATCCTTTAGCGCCCTTTTCAATTGCTTCTTTAACGTTTTCTACTGTTGAATGAGCCGAAACCATCACGACATTCGCTTCGGGCGAAATTTCATTTATTTGCGTGATAATCTCTTTACCATCTCCATCGGGTAATTCAATATCTAGAAAAATTATATTGAACTCTTTCTCTTTACATGCGCTTAAACACTGTGCGGCTGTAGAAGCTTCACGTACATTATCGATACCAAGGTGCATTAATGTTTGATTTAGAAAACTGCGGACCGTACCTACGTCGTCCACAATTAGAATTGAAAGCTGCGTATCCATACTATTCCTCTTAAACTATGAAGATAAACACTCATTGCACTGTAGAGTGTAACGCATTTAAGCTATGAGTGATTTGAATTTGACTATTATATCAAAAACTTCGTTATAATCTCATTATAGAGACCTATATTTAAAAGGCCAGATAAGCTTTATGTCTAATAAAATAAAAAAACAATCTTTACTTGGTAAAGCTCCTGCACGAAAGAAACCAACACAAGCAAAGCGCCAAAGACCAGTAAACCAACAACAAGCGCGCGCACAAGCTGCTCAGCACAGTGCTCCTGAAGTAGAACTTAAGAAAAGCAAAACACGGTGGTATGCACTCGCAGCAGTTGTATTAATTCTGCTAATTACGCCAAAACCCGTGTTAATCACTTACGAAAAGCTAGGTATGGTCTCACAAAGTATATTTTGGCCCGGGGTTTTTGGTTATGGTGCAAACTTATTTGATTCTACTCTTAGCCCCCGTGCAGACCTAAGCCGCAACATTATTTACCTGTGCCAAGATAAGCGTAAACCAGACACCTGTCAGAAGTACCGAGTTACAGAACAAAATGGATTTTTTGCAGCGATGAAAAAACTGATAATGGATTAAAAAATCTAATCCGAAAATTTAAAATTACTTGGTTGAAAGCTGTGTAAAAGATCACCATAATGGCGCTCCTTTTTCAACACAGACACGATCAGATACGACCATGCTAAACGAGCTAGATTGGCTTTTAAACTTAACGTTACTTGCACTAGGACTAGGTGCATTTTTTATTAACCAGCTAACATTACTGCGTTTTGCAGCGATTAGCGCGTGTAGTTTATTATTTTTATCGTTTAGTTTAGATCTGATGTCATCAAGCGTAATATCAAACATGAGCTTGGTGTTGATCAACACATTTTATTTATTCAAGGTCTACACATTTGGCCAGTTGAATATTAATCAAGGTTAATCTTCCCCTAAGATAAATTGATAGAATAGGCTATATCATCTATCAGCATTTATGCCCAAGCAGTCCCCTGCTTGGGCTTTTTTTTGCTTACAAAATGGTTGAACTGAGATACCATTAATGGCGTATATATACCCAAGCCACCTCAAGATGCAGAATTCAGCGTTTCACAGGTGCTTAATATCAAGGCGTTACTTTGCAAGAATGGTGGTCCCTTTTAAGAAGTAACAACGATGAGAGTAAGTGCCTGTGAAACGCCCAGAGGGTTGGTTTAAAAGCGATTTATACTGCGTTATTGATTTTAACAATAGAACCACTATTATTTGCAATCAATGCCTTGCCTAAATCGCTTTTAATTCCAACTGAAACTC